>JBBRUE010000026.1:0-18631 GCA_038248085.1 Myxococcales bacterium
CCCGGCGGTGACCGCGAGGTGTGGCGGCCGTGGCGCGACCGCTTCAAGCTCAACTTCTCCGGGCGCACCGGCTACGCGAAGCTGGCGCTCGACACCGAGACGCCGATCGTCCCGGTGGCGCACGCAGGCGCGCACGACACGCTGCTGGTGCTGACGTCGGGCGAGGACATCGCGAAATGGCTCGGGCTCAAGCGCCTGGTGCGCGCGCAGATCTGGCCGGTGCACCTCTCGCTGCCGTGGGGCCTGGGGTTCGGTCCCCTGCCCCACCTCCCGTTGCCCGGGCGCTTCCGCTACCTCATCGGGGAACCGATTCGCCCCTCGGCGGCGCCGCCGTACGACGCGGACGACGTGACCACGCTCGACGCGCAGGTCCGCAGCGTCATCCAGGCCCAGCTCGAGCTGCTCGCGTCGGAGAAGCGCTGACGACGCGCGCGCCGTTCGCAGCGCTCAGCGCAAGCCGGTCGCGAAGCAGCGCGGGGGCAACGACTTCGCGCACGCCGACCTCGCGGAGTCGCAAGCACGCAACACCACGCTGCGGAGGCGGTATACGCAGGCCATGAGCCTGGGAATCGACTTCGGCACGACGCACACCGTGGTGGCCTTCGCGGATCGCGGCAACTTCCCCCTCGTCAGCTTCGAGACCGAGAGCGGCGAGTCGATGGACACCTTCCCGTCCATCGTCGCCGCGCGCGACGGGGAGCTCCGCTTCGGTCTCGACGCGCTGGCCGTCGCCGGCGAGCCGAGCTGGAGCCAGTCACGCTCGTTCAAGCGGCTGCTCGCGCGGCACTCGCTGCGCACCGGCGGCACGGTCACCCTCGGCGGCCGCGAGGTGTCGCTCAGCGAGCTGCTCACCGGCTTCCTCGGCGCCCTCGAGGTCGCGCTGCGCACACGCTCGAACCTGCCGAAGGCCCTCAAGGCGGCGCCGCGCTTCGAGGCCGTGGTCGCGTCCCCCGCCAACGCGTTCTGCACGCAGCGCTTCGTCACCCTCGAGGCCTTCCGCGCGGCAGGCTTCACGGTGCGGGCGATGCTCAACGAGCCGAGCGCCGCGGGCTTCGAGTACGCGCACCGCCACGCGCGCACCCTGACCTCGAAGCGCGAGCACGTGCTGGTCTACGACCTCGGCGGCGGCACCTTCGATGCCTCGCTGGTGCTGATGACGGGCGTGCAGCACGACGTGGTGCAGACCGCGGGCCTCGCGGAGCTGGGCGGCGACGACTTCGACGAGGTGCTGGTGAAGCTGGTGGCCGCGGCGGCGAAGCTCGAGCTGGCGTCGCTGACCCCGTGGTTCCACCGGCGCCTGGCCGACGCGTGCCGCACCGCGAAGGAGCAGCTCACCCCCAATACGAAGCGCGTGACGGTGGACCTCGAGAGCTGCCTGGGCGCGCGGGCGACGATGCCCGTGGTGACGATCGCCGCCGCCGACTACGCCGAGGCCTGCCAGCCGCTGGTGGACCGCACGCTCGAGGCGATGGCGCCGCTGGTGAGCGCGATGGACGAGGTCGCCGGGGTGTACGTGGTGGGCGGCGGGAGCTCGTTGCCAGTGGTGGCGCGGACGCTGCGCGAGAAGTTCGGCAAGCGCGTGCACCGCTCTCCCTATCCCCACGGCGCGGTGGCCATCGGGCTCGCCATCGCGGCAGACCAGGAGACGCGCTTCGAGCTCACCGACCGCTTCTCGCGGCACTTCGGGTTGTTCCGCGAGGTCGAGAGCGGCCGGGCGGCGACCTACGACACGCTGTTCGGGCGCGACGTGGAGCTGCCCCGCGCGGGCGGACCGAAGCTCGAGCGCCAGCGCCGGTACCGCGCGGCGCACAACGTGGGGCACTTCCGCTTCTTCGAGTGCGCGGCCTTCGACGCGAAGGGCGCACCCCAGGGCGACATGGCCCCGATGACCGACGTGTACTTCGCGTTCGACGTCGCGCTGCGCGGCCAGCCGCTCGAGGAAGTGGCGGTGCGCCGGCTCGAGGGCCAGGGGCCGTTGATCAGCGAGCGCTACACCATCGACGAGAAGGGGCTCGTGCAGGTGATCATCACCGACGAGGACTCGGGGTTCGCCAGCACCCACGTGCTGGGGAGCCACCGCTGACCCCTCGACTTTCGAGCGCCCCTTGCCTTAAGGGACGACGCGAATGACGGCGAACCACGTTCTCCTGGCCCTGCTGGTCGCGCTGTCGACGTGCGCGTTCGTGAAGCCGCGTCCGGAGCCCATGCCGGTGGTGGTCGTCGAGGCACCGGTCCCCGTCATCGCTGTCGCCGCGGTGGAGTTCGCGGTCGTCGACGCCGGTGAGCCCACGGAGCCCGACGGGGGGATGGTGGCGGCCTCCGAGGACGACGCACCAGCTGACGAGGGCGCGCGCGCCGAGGTCATCGCCGAGGAGGCGAGCTCCGGTGACGACGGGCCGAAGGAGGTCGTGCAGGCCGTGACCGACGGCGGCTGCCACTACACCGCCGACCTGTCCGATGAGGACCTCGCGCTCAAGTGGAAGACCGACCCGAAGTCGCTGGGCTCGGTCTCGGTCGGCTTCGTCGAAGAGGGCCGGATGATCAACGCCATGCCCTTCCCCGAGGGCGAGGCGTGGACGGTGGTGGTCCCCGAGTCGTGCTGGACGACGCAAGAGACCGCCGACGCCATCACCGGCGCGGCCCGGCAGGTGCGCGCGTGGTTTCCCCACGGGGCCCCGGTGCGCGTGGGGCAGGTCAGCAGCGCGGAAGGCGGCTACCTCCCGCCCCACATCAGCCACCAGAACGGCCGCGACGTCGACGTCGGGCTCTTCTACCCGGGCCCCGAGCCATACCGCATCAAGGAGCGCGAGACGGTGATGGACGTGGCGATGAACTGGGCCTTCGCCAAGGCGATCCTCATGAACGGCGACGTGCAGTTCATCCTCCTCGACAAGCGCGTGCAGAAGGTCCTCTACGACTACGCGCTGGCCCAGGGCGAGAACAAGCAGTGGCTCGACTCGCTCTTCCACGCGGGCCCACGCTCGATGTTCTTTCATGCCCGGAAGCACCGCGATCACTTCCACGTGCGGCTCTACAACCCGCGCGCCCAGGAGCTCGCCCACCGCCTGGCGCCGCTGATGCCCACGCGCCCCGACGAGAACATCGCGTTCCACCGGGTGGTGAAGGGCGACACGCTCGGCGGCATCGCGCACCAGCTGGGCAGCTCGGTGAAGACGATCAAGACCGTCAATCACCTCACGACCAACTTCCTGAAGCTCCGGCAGGTGCTCAAGGTGCCGCTCCGGGGGCCGTGCACCAACTGCCCGGTGCCTCCGCTCCTGGTGGTGCCACCGCGGCACCTCCCGCCGTCGCTCACCACGAGCTCGGCGCTGCACGCACCGCCGCTCGGCGGCTGACCTCGACGTCACCTCGGCGCTCGTTCGTCGAACCAGTGCCACGCGTCAGGGCGGGACGCGGCCGTGTTCGAGCTCGTAGCTGGTCACCTCGCGCATCGTCTCCGAGGGGTAGCGCGGGTTCTGACCCTCGAAGTTGGTCCAGTTGTACGCATGGCCCGCGTAGTAATCGCCGTTCGACGTGTCGCGCGTGCCCGAGGTGTCCGTCGCGTACGCTCTTCCGCCCTCGAGCTCCGAGACCCAGTAGCTCTGGCCCCGGCGGTAGTCGTCCCACTTCGAGTCCATGTAGTCCTTGCGCGCTTGCTTCGCTTCCCACGCCGCCTGGTTGTCTTCGCGGGCGCGGTTGAGGTCCTGGATCGCCGCGGCGGTCTGCTGTTGCAGGCGCTTGAGGTTGGCGAGGCCGGCCTCGATGGAGCCGCGGGCGTAGCGGTCGTTGATCGAGAACGACTCGGCGACCTGCTCGAGCAGCGGGTAGTACCGGTAGAAGTCTTTCTGGGGTCCCCACAGGCCCGCGACGATGCTCGACCACTGGCCGGTGAAGCCGGGCACGGTGTTCACCACCTTGAACGCCCCGACGCAGCCCACGCCCTCGGGCGAAGTCCACTGGGCGACGAGGTCGGCCGCCTCGCAGCGGTTGCCGATGGAGACGCGGCACTGCGCCATCGTGTCGGCGTCGGGCGTCGACGAGACCACCGTCGGGTTGCGGTTGCCGAAGCCCACCAGCATCAGCGCGAGCGCCTGCGCGGGGGAGCGGTACGGCGTGCCGATCACGCCCTGCGAGATGGTCGCGCCAGGCAGCATCGGGTTCCCGGCGAAGGCGGTGAAGATGAAGCCGAGGCCCGGAGCGCCGGTGACGACGCGGCCTCCGCCCGCAAGGAACGCCCAGTCGGCGGGAGTGCGCATGGTGAGGCTGCGGTCTTGCGCCTGGCGACCGACGAGCGGCACCTTCACCGGCGGCAGCAACGCGCTCTCGCCCCGGTGCAGCACCTTCACGAACGCGAGGCTCGACATCATGTTCAACAACAACGGTCGCGCTGCGCCGAGCTGCGCCTCGGGGGCCAGGTAGCCCTGCGACGCATTGCCCGCGCGGGAGGACTCGAAGAAATAGCGCCCCTGCACCGAGGTGTTGGCGAGGCGGTAGCGCACGGTCGCCACGGCGCGCGTCGCATCGGGTGTGACGAAGACGTCGCTGAGGGCAGCTCCCGGGAAGGCCTGCGCGAGCGCCCGGTGCCATGCGACGAGGGCGGACAGCGCGTCAGGCCGGCCTGCGCGATTGCGTTCCCAGCGAAACTCGACCTGCGAGGTCCCCATCGGCGAAGCGACCGCGATGCGGAAAGCATCAGGGCGGGCGTCCTCGTTCACCTTCCAGTGACCCGGCTTGTAGAGGCCGTAGAGCTTACTGCTGGCCACGTAGGGCTCGAGGCGCGGCCCGGAGCCCGTGTCCGTCGATGGCCCAGCCGCGGCGACGAAAGAAAGACACGCGATGATCAGGGCTGTCTTCATGCGGCCTTCCCCGTGCATCGGGTGGACCGCGCCGGGAGCCGTGATGCGCGGGGCTCACGTGCCGCGCGACCGCAAGTCCTGCGGCGCGAGCGCAGGGGGTTCGCGGGCCCGTTGAGTTTCGGGGTCGATCCCGCAGACTGTACGACGTGCTGCTGATCGGCGCGGGCATCATGAGCGCGACGGTGGGCACCCTGCTCAAGACCCTCGACCCCACGCTGCGCATCGCGATCTTCGAGCGGTTGGAAGCGGTCGGCCAGGAAAGCAGCGACGCGCGCAACAACGCGGGCACCGGCCACTCGGCGCTGTGCGAGCTCAACTACACGCCGCTGCGCGAAGACGGTTCGGTCGACCTGAAGAAGGCCTTCCAGGTCATGGAGCAGTTCGAGCTCTCGAAGCAGCTCTGCGCGCGACAACACGCTGGCGGCGCTGCTCGGGGCGTCACCCGGCGCGTCGACGTCGGTGGCGATCGCGCTGGACCTGCTCGTCGATTGTTTCCCGGAGCAGATGAAGACGGAGTCATGGCAGCGTGAGCTGGGTGCGTTGATCCCCTCGTGGGGGCGAAAGCTGGCCGACGACACGGGGCTGACCCTGGACGTGCGCGAGCGCTCGAGCCGCTTACTGAAGCTCGACTGAGGTCGCTCAGTCCGTGCACGCCCCGCCCTGCTTCTTCGAGTCTTTCTCGATGAAGCGGCCCGCGCCGGTGAGCGTATCGATGGTCTTCGCGAGGCCCTTGAGCACCCGCTCGACGTCGAGATCGCGGGGGGACTCGACGGAGCCCTCCCCTCCGAGCTGCACGCGGCCCGAACGGCCTGCACGACGAAGCGAGAGCACCAGCCCGGGGAACTCCTCGACCTCGGTGGCGTACCGCGGCGCGAAGGTGAAGAGCCCCGCGCGCTCGACTTCGGAGATGAGGTGTCGGGCGAAGGTCGCGTCGATGCGCCACTCGCGCTCCCCGACCAGCGCGACGTCGCGGACGCCGGTGAAGTGTACGTGCCCGTCGCGGTGCACGGTGAGCGCGTAGACGGGGCAACTGCCGGAACACGGGGTGCGCTCGAGCACCAGCTCGTCGGGCACCGCCGTCGGGACCGACTCCCGCACAACGACAGGCGCCGCGTCGACGATCGGCGGGGCGGCCGCGTGCGCGCAGGCAGTGAGGAACACGCAGAGGGCGAGCGTTCTCGACACCACCCCAGCCTCGTCCTGCCGGGGGCGCGTGGCGAGGCGCATTCGTGCGGCGGTGGGCGCGGGGAACCAGTGGAGCGCTTCGGTGCTGACAGGCCTGCTGTTGGACCTGCCCTGCCCCGTCTACGGCGCCCACGGCGGGTTCAATTCACTCAGACTGCGACAGCCGCTCGAGTCACCTCCGACGCACGCCAGTTCGTAGTACCGGCGCGCCTGGGCGAGATCCTTCGTCGCCCCACACCGGCCGGTCTCGCTGGCAGCCCCGAGATTGAAGCAAGACGTGAAGTCGTTTTCGTCGCACGCCCGGGCGTAGAGCATCCGGGCGCCGGCCTGGTCTCGTGGGGTGCCGAGCCCGTCGCACTTGAGGTTCGCGAGACTCCCGCAACCCGCAGCAATCGCCCCGCCACACGCGCGCTCGAACAGCGCTGCAGCGGCGCTGGCGTCTCTCTCGTAAATCCGCAGCCCGAGTTGAAGACACGATGAAGACACCCCCGCGTCACAGCTCTCGCCGTAGACCGCGTCGGCTCTGGCGAGGCTTCGCGGAACCCGAACGCCCTGGTCGAACGCCACCGCGAGGTCGTCGCACGAAGCGGCGTCTCCCCGCTGACAGGCCTTCGACGCAATCGCCTCCCATTGGACGAGATCGACCTGCCCGGTCAGGCCATCGCGGTGCGCGATGGCGACGAATCGACAGGCCATCAACTCGTCGTGGTTGCAGCCCTGCTTCAGGACTTCGAGAGCCCGCGCGGGATTTCGGGTTTCGACCGGGCCCGTCAGCAGGTGGGCTCCCAGGTTGGCGCAGGCATGGAAGTTCTGCCGCTGGCAGGCCGACTCGAGGATCGTGACCCCGGTCTTGACGTTCCGCTCGACACCTTCGCCGTTCAGCGTGGCGACCCCCAGTGCGTCGCAGGCGTCTTGGTCGTCGTGCTGGCAGGCCAGGCCGTCGAGAACTGCCGCCTCCCGCAGATTCACCGCGACGCCCTGGCCGGTTCGATACAGGAGCGCCAGGCTCTTGCACCCGGCGTACTCCTGGAGGTCGCAGGCCTTTCGGTACAGCGCGCTCGCGCGCCGGAAGTCTCGGGGAACGCCTTGCCCTCTTTCGAAGTGAACGCCCAGGCTGTTGCAGCCCATGCCTTCGTTCGCGTCGCAAGCGACCTGGAAATAGTTCATCGCGGCGGCGAGGTCGCGCGGCGTTGGCTGGCCGGTCGACAGGAGGTTCCCGAGGTTGACGCAAGCGCCCTGGTAGCCAGCGCCGCACGCGCGCCTGAACGCCGACGCAGCCGCGGGGAGGTCGTGGGCGCGGAACTCGAGGACATAGCCTTGTTGATTGCAGCTCCTGAGATTGCCGAGTTCACAACCTCGCCTGAGAAACGTGATGGCTCGCGCGTCGTCAGCGGGGATGCCGCAGCCACCCAGGTACGCCTGGCCAGAGCTGAAGCAGTCCTCGGCGCTGCCGGTGCTGCAGCCGCGCTCGAGGAGCTGCACCGCCGCCGCATGGGTTGGCGCAGCCGCTCCGAGGAGGGTGATGCATTCCCGCGAAGCGGGCGGGGGCAACTTGCTGCACCCGGCCATCAAGAGAATGGCAACCAGCGTCCGTGAGGGCATTCGCGCGACGTAACGCAAAGAACCACCGGGACGAACCGGAAACCCCGGGCCGCGGGGCCGCTTCGGTGACCGCCGATCACTTTCCCGGCTTCTTCTCCTTCTTCTTCGTCGCGCTGCAGTTCGCGTCGTCGCGCACCTGCTGCACGGTCCACTTCGTGTGGTACCGGAGGCAGGCGAAGACCTCGTGCTTCTGCCCGCCCTTGGAGAACCGGGCGTCGCGCAGGAGCGCCTGGTCGCAGTTCTTCCCTCCCAGCCGACAGTCACCTCTGCTGCGCCGCGATGACCCGGGCGAGCTCGCGGTCGAGCGCTTCCTTCTCGGGGTCCACCCGCTCCGAGCTCCCGAACGCGTCGACCTCTGCGAGGCGTCGGGGCTGGCCCCCTGAGGAGCTCCCGAACAGCGCACGCAAGAGGAGCACCGCGGCGTACACCCCAAGCGCGAGAGCGCCGACCTTCAGGGCGATGGCCAGTAGACCGATGGTGAGGCCGATGAGCCCGGTCAGCAGCCCCATCGCCGGAGGCCCGAGGAACACCAGGCCCACCGCCACCATCAGCACCACCAGGACCCTCGGCATCACCTTCGCCTCGTTGCGTCGTCGCATGTGCACGTCCTCCGGCAGACTGTACGGAGGAAGCGCCCGGCCCATTGCCCCCAG
Organism: Myxococcales bacterium; assembly: GCA_038248085.1. Taxonomy (GTDB): domain Bacteria; phylum Myxococcota; class Myxococcia; order Myxococcales; family Myxococcaceae; genus Archangium_A. The sequence continues at coordinate 8,297 of JBBRUE010000026.1, forward strand.
CGATGACGCCGACGCGGTGGGGGCGCTTGCGTGAATACCGGGGCGACTGTTTTGGCCGCCGGTGATGCGCTCCGTCACTGCACCGGTACTCGCGAAGCCATGACCGAGCCCGTTCAACCAGGAGCCCCACAGCCGCCCAGCGAACGCCTGGCCTTCGTGCGGGGAGGCGCCTTCTCGCTGTTTCAGGTCCTGGGGTGGGCCGCCGTGATGTTCAACGGCTGCGTCGCTGTGAACTGTCAGGACATGGGCGCCGGGGACAATCTGGGCGCCGGCTTCGCGCTGGTCCTCGCGGTCGCGCTCTTCGTCCTGGTCGGCGCCGTGGCCAGTGTCGGGGCGGGTGCTGCCTCGATGCTCATCGCGGGACGCGCGCAGTCGCTGCGATGGGTGGGGACGGCGCTGGTCTGCCTGGGTCTCATCGCCGGGGTGGCTGGAGGCACGGCGGTTCGCTCCTCGTTGTGTCGCTACGTGAGCGGCAGGTTGTGCCCCTGAGGGCTCCCTTCGCGTACCGGCGCGCCCGGGCGAGATCCTTCGTCGCCCCAGACCGAAGGACTTCACCGACACCCGGTGAAGTCTGCTGGGCGGCGGTTGACGCGGCGACAGGCGGCGGCGCCTTCGTGGACCACGACTTCGCCGGCGACCTCCTCGACCAGCGTGACGCCGCCGTCGGCGCGCGAGAGCACCTCGAGCGAAGCGTCCTCGTCCACGTTGGCGATCGACGACGCGGCGCCGCACCACGCGTCGGTCGTGCTCGCGCGAGTGCCCGCTTCGTCGCCCCCGAGCACCGCGCGCACGCACACGTCATCCCCGAAGCGCACGGCGACGGTGGACGGCCCGAGCGCGGCCAACCCGTCAGCGCTCTCGAGGAGAAAGGCCTTCACCTGCCCGTGGCCCGTGGAGAAGAGAACCGAGAGGAACTGCTTCTCGCCGAACACCGTGTCGTACCAGGCGACGTGCGGGCCCACGCCACCGGCGGCGAAGTGGTACGGGTTGAGGCCCGGCCGCAGCCTCGGCTGGTCGAGCTTCGCCACTTCGGCTTCGAAGTCCGTCGGCCCGGCATCGGCAGCGGGATCGACTGCGCGGCCCGGTGCGACGGTCTGCATCGCGACACCTCCGTCGCAGGCCTCGAGCCCGGCGAGCACGAGGCACGCGTCGGCACCGCGCGCGAGGCCTCCGTCGGGCAGTGAGGCGAAGACCTCCACCCGGCCTTCGGCGGTCCGCGCGATCCACGCCGACGACGACGGTCGCTCGAGCAAGGTGAAGGTCTCCACCTCTGCCGCGACGAGGCGCGCGCCTCCAGAATCGTGGAGCACCAGGAAGTCGACGGACTCCGGGACGAGCGCGTCCTCCTGGACGGGCGCGGCTTCCTCGCCGGTGGCGTCTGCTTCTGGTTCGGACGGCGCCAGGGCGGGGTCGGCGTACGGGTTGCTGTTGCGCTCCCGCGTCACGGTCCGCCGGAAGGCAAAGCGGCCGGCGCCCATCGCGCCGACGAGCTCGAGCGTGGTGTCGATGGAGACGCGGTCGGCATGCCGTTCGGCTTCGAGCCGCGCACAACTCGCGTAGCAGGCGCCGGTGCCGATGCCGGCGGGCTGATCCGGGTCGCGGTTGGGGTTCGGGTAGCCGCCTTCGTCGCAATCCGTTTCGCAGTCCTCGCCCGGGGGGTCAGCCACGCCGAAGAGCGCGTCGACCGGCGCAGGCCAGTCGGCGCCGACGACCTCGCCTCCTTCGATGCTCGCCAGCCGCACGTGGGTGAACGAGCCGGTGCCGACTTCGAGTTCCTCGATCCCCTGGGGAAGACGCTCCTGGTCACGCTTCGCCCAGCACGCCGCGCGCCCTCCGAAGGGAGTGCACGCCCAGCTGAGCGAGGGCTGCGCTCGACCTCCGATGCCGTGCGCGGCGAAGGCGTCTTCTGCCTCCGCCGGCGACGGCGCCTCGCCGCGATCGAGAGAGAGCGCGCGCGGGTCCTGGCCCTCGGGCGCCGGGGGCAGCTCCGGCTTCGCCGAGGCGACGGGAACAGCACCTGCATCGACGCCGCCGTCGGAGGCCGTCTGCTTCTTCGAGCACGTGCACGCCGGAGTGACGAGCGCGGCGGCCAGCAACCAGGTCATTAGACGCGACACGACCACGGAGTTGCATCGAAGGCGTGCCGGGGGTCAAGCAGCGAAGAAGTCCGCTCCGCCGCTCCTCGGCGCCCTGCCCCAGCGCCTGCAGAAGACGCTCGGCGCAAAGGCCCTGGCTCAGTGGCAGTCGACGAGCACGCCAGCCGCCGCGCCATTCGCGGCCTCATCGCACGGCACGCCCTGCAGCCGCAGCTCGCCGTTGGCCTGGTCGAGCCACTCCCACCCCGCCGGGCCCTCGGGCACATCGACGCCGCCGACCTGCACCTGGAAGGTGTCGTTGGGGCCCAGCCCGTTGAGCAGGTACGTGCAGCGGGTGAGCTGCGCGGTGATGCGCGAGAAGGCGTCGGTGAGCTCCGCCTGGTTCGCTGCCGAGTAGTACCGCGGGCCGACCCCCACGCGCGGCACGCTGCCGGCCACCGCCATCTGGTCGAGCGTGCTCGCGTAGGCGTTGAGCTGCGAGCCCAGGCCGATGACGTAGGTCGGGAGCCGCGAGCGCACGAAGAGGTTGCCCAGCTCGCGGATGGTGCGCGAGTCGTCGAGGCACAGCGTGCTCAGGTCGCACGGGGGGGTCTGGGTGGGCGCGCTGGTGCAGACGCACGAGCGGCGGTCGAGGCCCTCGTTGCAGTTCGGCGCGCCGTCGGTCGCGAGGATGACCGCGCGCGCCGAGCTCGCGGTGCGCAGCGTGCCGAGGTGTTGCGCCGCGACGTCGACGGCGCCGAAGGTCGGCGTCCCGCCCAACGGCCGGGTCGAGAACAGCGAGAGCAGCGTGGCCGCGTTGCCCCGCGCCGGCGACAGGTCGACCACCGAGGGGCCCTCGCAGCTCAGGTTCGGCAGCGGGTACATCAACGCGCCCATGGCGATCTGTTGATCGAGCGGCGGCAGCACCGTGCGCAGGCTCGTCTCGAGCACCTGCCACCGGCTGGTCCCCGCGTCTGCGTTGCCGTCGAGGTCATCGGCCATCGAGCACGAACGATCGATGACGAACATCACCGTCGACACCGCGGGCAGCAACGGCACCGGCCGGGGCAGGCACGGGCCCGCGTCGGGAGGGCCCGCGTCGGGAGGGCCCGCGTCGGGAGGGCCTGCGTCGGGAGGCCCGGCATCGGGAGGCCCGGCATCGGGCCGGCCCGCATCGGGAGGACCGGCGTCGATCGAGTAGCGCACCACCGCCGTCCGGCCGCACGCAGCGGCGAAGAGCACGGAGAGGGCCAACGAGGTCAGGCGCATCACCGGGAACTCAGACCGAACCCGCGCCGGGCACAAGGCCAGCCGGCGCCTTCGGGAGCGCGTCGAGACGACATCGTCTGGATTCCTCATCCGATCCGCCTTCGCGCGAACCCGATGTCGGTGCGAGCGAACGGTCGAGCCCCGCCGGAGCCCGTCGTTTCGAACCACACGATCCCCGTCGTCCGACCCGGTGGAGGCGGCAGCGCTCGAGGCGTTCGAGGCGCAGCTCGGCGAAGGCGTCCTGGTCCCGACCACGCTCCGCAAGCTGCTGACGCGCGCGAAGCTCTGGTCGATGGTCACGCCGAATGCGCTCGACTTTCTCCCCGCCAGGAGGTGCCAGCGGCTGCGGAAAGGAGCGACCGAGTACGCCGTGTTCATGGAGCTCTCGCCTGACGGCTGGGCGTGGGGTGTCGAGTTGGCCCCTGGACCGCAGCAGGAGGACGCGCCGGTGTACCTGCTCGAGCTCGACGAAGACGCGTTGCAGGTAGACGTCGCGGTGCGCACCGCCGACAGCATTCCCTTCTTCGTCTGGGATCTCGTGCAACGTCGTCGACCCCGAGGGCGAGCAGCACGTCGGCGACGGTCACTGCGCGGGCAAGCTCTGCCGGGTCTCGACCGCCCGAGCGGATCTGATTCCAGTAGAAGGGCCGGAGACGATCGAGCGCTGGCGAGGGGCGCGCCTCTCCCTCGAAAGACAGCTCGGCACGCGTCACGCCGTACCACGTCGCGAGCACACCCTGCGGCCGGCCGTCGAGCGTGAGGTTCACGCTCCCGTCCTCGTTCAGCCGTCGGATGGTGGCAGCCTCGAAGCGGCCAGCGCACGACGTCAGGCAGCGCAGACCGACAGCAAGCGCGATCAATGGGCCGTCTCCGAGTTGCCAGCGATATCCATGGTCAGTCAATCACCAACTGCGGCTTCTGCGGCTCTCCAGGAGATTCGCGATGCCGAGTTTGTGGGTGCAAACGGTGCCCGACGCGCGGCTCTCGAAGTGTCACTTCCCCGGGGGCACTTCGTACGAGTCGGTCATCACCCGTTGGTCCTTCAAGCCACCAAGCGTGAGCGACGGGTGACCGTTCGCGACGTGGAGGGAGGCGGTCATGAAATTCTTGAGGTCGTCCGTGCGCGCTTCCAGGCTCACGAACGACCCGTCCTCTGCGACGCTGAGCGAGGCAGTGCGCTTCGCGAGCCGATTCCCGCCGCAAGCGTGTCGACACCGCTTCTGCCTTCCTTCTAGAAATAGTCGCCCTCTTCGAACGCGAGCTCGGGCTCGCCTCTCGCTGCGATGCGCTCGAGCCACTCTGGCCGCTTCGCCGTCTGCGCCACGCGTTGCAGCTGCGCGACCGACAGGTACTGATTCGCGTTGCCCATCGCGCTCGGCCGCAGCCATTCCTCGAGGAGGGCCTCGGCGCGCGCGTGCACGGTCGGCTCTTCCAGCGCGAACTCGGCGACGATGCGCATCCACGCCGCGCGAACGACGACCCCCCGTTCCAGGGTGCGCGCGCCCTCGAGCTTCGTCACCACCGCGAGGGCCAGCTTCGGCGCGATGGCGAGCCACGTCTCAGCCCACGACAGGGCATCGCGCTGGCCCTCCATCGTGCTGAAGCGTAACCGCGACGGAACCTTCTCTGGCGCGCAGACGCTCAGCGGCAGCCGTTCCGGAAGCCGCGGCCAGCTCGCCGCCTTGCCTCGGAGCACGACGGGCGGTGAAAAGCCTTCTGGGGGGTAGCCACAGACGCGCGGGCACGCCTCGAGCAACGTCGCATGGCCCCACGGGTCACCTGTGTCGTCATCGCCTTCGAAGGCGCGCTCCCAATCGCGCTGATGTCGCTCGAAGAGCTTCGGCTTCGCCCCGAGCCGCTCGTTCACTTCGGCCACGGCGCCCCCGAGGAGCGAACCCAGCTCCCACGAGTTGTCGAAGAGCAGGGTGTGGCGACCGCTCTCGAAGACGTCGAGGCTCCACACATCTTCGAGCACCACGACGCTCACCGTCAGCGCAGAAGCGGCGTGCGAGACGGCCTGCGCCCAGAGCGCCACCTCGTCGTCGAATACCTGCACTGCGGTGCCACGCTGCGAGTCGAAGAGGCTCAGGCGATGATCTTCGCGGGGAGCGACGCGCTGCAAAACCTCGAGCGTCGTAGCGCGCGTCAGGCCGGTGGTGAACCACGATAGATTGAGGGACACGCGCGCCTCCGAGCTGGGGATTCAAGTACGACAAAAGCGACCGCCGGAGCGAGGCCATTCATGAACAGTTTTCCCGTGACGGATGTTGCGACTTCGCGCCGATGGGTACCCCAGTATCGCTGGTGCCAATGATCGCGCAGATTGAGTGAACGCCAAACTCCCGGTGAGCTGATTGTCATCGACGAAATTCAAAGCTGCCCGAGCTTCCTTCTTATTGGCCAATCTCGTGACGACGCCCGACGAGGTCGGGATGGCCTACCTCTTCACCGCCGCAGGGTTGAACGCGGAACGGTCCTCCCGGGGGGGGGAGCTGATCAGGGCCGGAACCAGGTGTCGCTCAGGCCAAGCGCCCCGGGGTCCATTCCGCCGAACAACATCAGGTTTCCGGGGCCGGGAACGTTGACCATGGCGAAGTCGGCGCGCGCCGTCGGCCGCGGCCGGGTCAGCTGAGTCCATGTGCTGCCGTCCCAGGTCCACTCGTCGTCGCCGAGCCCGGTGCCGATGTGTCCGCCGAAGAGCACCGCCAGCCCGCGAACAGGGTCGAAGCCGAGGGACGCGCCATAGCGCAGCCCGGGGCTGCCCATCACCGGGGTCCTGTCCGTCCAGGCCGTGCCGTCCCATTCCCAGACATCGTTGAAGTAACCCCCTCCGCCCGTCGCGGTGCCACCGAAGAGCACGGTCACGCCGCGGCTCGGGTCGTATGCCAACGAGTGCTCGATGCGGGCGGGAGGATTGCCCGAGGCCGGCATGCGGTTCGTCCAGCTCGTGCCATTGAATTCCCAGGTGTCGTTGCGCGCGGCGCCGGTGTTCGACGCCCCGCCGAACATGACCAGGACGCTCCGGTTCGCGTCGTAGACCATCTTGTGACCGGCTCTCAGGCCCGGCCCCGTCCCCGGCACCGAGGTCCACGCCGCGCCGTCGAACGTCCACGTGTCGCCCAGCGCGCCGGAGTAGCTGTAGTTGCTGCCGCCGTAGAGCACGACCTTGTTGGCCCCCATCGGTGCCATCGCCTGCCGAGCACGTGCCGAGGGACCCGCTCCAGCGAAGAGTGACCAGTTATTGGTGGCGACGTCGAAGATCCACGTGTCGGCGAGCGGAGTGCTCGTCGACGACGAGTACGTTCGCCCTCCGTGGAGGATGAGCTTGCCCGTGCCAGCTGCGAGTGGCGCCATCGCGTGCAGCATGCGAATCGAGGGCGACGCGCGCGGGTTGAGCTGGGCCCAGGCGTCCGCGCACGCTCCCGCGACGCAGTAGCCCGTCGAGCAAGCGGGTTGCGTGCCGCACTGGCACCCCGACAGGGTGCAGGTGCTCGCGACGAGGCTGCTGCAGCGCGTGCACGTCGCGCCCCCCACGCCACAGAGCGTCACGCTGGTGCCGCCGCGGCAGAACCCGCCCTCGCAACAACCGCTGCAGGTCGCGCTGTCACAGGCGCACACGCCGCTGCGACACTGCGTGCCGGTCGGGCAGAGCGCCCCGGTGGTGCCGCAGGAGCAGCCGTTCGCGCCGCACGTGTCGGCACGCTGCGAGTCACACGCGATGCACGCCGCGCCCAGCTGGCCACAGCTCTGGGACGACGGCGCGGTACACACCATTCCCGCGCAGCAACCGGCGCAGGTCGCCGCGCAGGTTCCACCGCCACCGCCACCGGTCGCGGTGCCTCCGTCGGTCGCCGTTCCTCCACCTGTCGCGGACCCGCCGCCCGTCGCGGACCCGCCGCCCGTCGCGGTGCCGCCACCTGTCGCGGTGCCGCCGCCGGTCGCGGTGCCGCCACCCGTTCCTCCGCCTGTCGCGGACCCACCGCCCGTCGCGGTGCCGCCACCCGTTCCTCCACCTGTCGCTGATCCGCCGTCTGTCGCCGCGCCGCCTCCTGTCGCCGTGCCTCCACCCGCTCCGCCGCCTGAGCCCCCGCCCGTCGCGGTCCCGCCGCCGGTCGCAGGCCCGCCACCGCCAGTCACTGATGCGATGCAGGTTCCCGTCGCGCACACGGCACCGCTCGCGCACGTCGCACAGGTCAAGCCGCCCGCGCCGCACGCATCAGCGGTCGCTCCTGAGCGGCACACGCCGGCCTGATCGCAGCAACCGTCCGGACAGTCGGCCGGTTCACAGGTTCGAACGGATGGGCAGGCCGCCATGGAGAGCAGGATGGCCAGCAGTGTGCATGAGCGGATCATCGGAGCCGCGTAACACACCTCGAGTTGCACCCGCACAGGCCGGCATCCACCAGTCAGGAAGGGGGCCTCAGAGGGCGAAGCCGAGGTAGCCAACGAGCTTCTTCTTGTCCTTGTCGGCGTAGACGGTCAGCGGCATGGCCACCCGCTCACCGCCCGAGGTCACCCGCATCTCGAGGAGGCGATTGGCTTTGAGCGCCCCTGCGAAGCGCTTCTCGACCAGCACCGGTTCTTCCTTGTCGACGTGCTTCACGGTTCCCGCCGGCGTGCAGCTCTGGCGGTAGACGAGCTTGCCGTTGTCGTCGATGCGATCGATGCGATTGGTCTCTTTGCAGTTGTAGAGCTGCTCGATCCACACGTCCTTCTTGAAGGTGACCTTCACCAGGTCGCCCTTCGCTGGCGCGACCGAGGCGATGACCGCCTGAGACTCGGCGGACGGAGGCGGCTTCACCTCGAGGCGCATCGCAGGAGCCATGCGCTGCAGGGTCATGTCGCGCACGCCGTCGATGTCGTCGGAGTTGGCGAACAGCACCCCGAACACGGCCGCGGTCGCAGCGTCGATCGGTGCACCGGCGACGCGCCCGCCGCGCATCCGCGCCAGGTACGCGCTGGCGACGAGGTCGTGACCGTCGATCGCCTCGCAGGTCGCGAACGCCAGCCCCGTGTAGAAGAGGAACGCGTCTTGAAACGCCGCTTTCACCGCGTCGAGGTCGGCGGGGTGCTTGTCGCCCATCGCCTTGACGACCAGCGGCTCGTACGTGGCCGCGCAGCCCGGGTCGGTCTTCGCGAGATCTTTGATCCTGTTGGCGCCGGCGAGCAGCATGCGGGCCTTGTCCAACACCGCCTTGTTCGCCTCGTACATCGTCATGAAGTCGGCGTAGCCCTTCTCGGGAGCAGTGAAGAGCAGCTCCTGCAGCACGGGCTTCTTCGCACCGATCTTCTTGTACTCGGCCTGGACCGTGGCCGTGCGCGCCAGGGTGTCGGTGAGCATCGCCTTGGCCCAGAGCGCGGCGTAGCGATTGAAGCGCGCGTCGGCGGCGATCTCAGCCATGAACTTCGTGCTGTCGATGCGGGTCGCCAGCACGTTGCAGGACGCGAACTCGACCATCACCGACGGCTTCCTCGCGAACTTGTCGGTCTCGCTGCTGAAATTGCCCGCGACGGCGCGGAAGCAGTTGTGCACTTGCGCGACCTTTTCGAGCTCAGTGAGGTCGGTCCAGTCGTACTCGCCGCCGCCGTAGCCCTGGTCGCACACCAGGTACTTGCGCGCCTTGAACTGGCTGAACTCGTGCGGCGTGACGTCTGCCTCGTCGACCTTGATCGCCTTGCAGAACTCCTTGCTGTCCGCCTCCACGCGCTTCTTGTCCATCTGCAGCGTGAACATCTCGTCGGCTTCGACCTCAGTGAAGCCCGTGGCGGTGATGAACTTCGCGCGGCCTGCGACGACGCGGTCGCGGATCTTCTTCGTGTCCTCGGGGCTCTTGCGATACGCGCACGAGGCTTTGGCGATGGTCTGGGCGACCTTGTCCGTGCCGTAGCCCGTGTTCTTCGCCTCGTCCTCGATGGATCCAGACGAGGTGTCACTCGCGCCGTTGTAGCCGGCACACCACTTCGGGAGATCGCTCGGCTGCGCGAACGCGACCGAGGCCCACGTGAACGCCACCCAGGTGATTCCGTACAACGTGCTGCCCATTCGCATCTGATTCTCCGTTCGCGGGTCTTCGATCAAGGCCTTGACGCCCCTGCGACAACCCGCGCCGCCCCCGCCACGTGAAGCCTTGCTTCGAGAAACTCACAAGAGTTGCGGCGTAATGGAATCGGCGGTGCCGTTCAGGGAGCGGGCTGGATGCACTCGACATCGCGATCGTGGCGCGCCGACCGGACTCTGCGACACTCACCCCCATGTTCGAGACCCTCGACGGCACCGTCTTCACCACCGCGGAGACTGCCTATGGCCGCGCCGACGGGGTGCTGGCCGAGCTACACGCGCTCGCCGATCTCGATCTCGAGGTCGCCGAAAGTGCGCTTTACCGCATCCACGCTGGGCTCTATCACCAGGGTCAATTTTGCGCGGCGACGCCGTTGATCATCCCCTTCATGCTCGAGGTGCTCACCCTCGACGTGCCGATCCGCGCCGACCTCACGCGACTCCTGGCGAGCATGCTGCCGCACGCGCGCGTGGATGGCTTCGTCACGCACGGCGACGGCTCCGTCGAAACCCTCGGTGAAGATGGCCTCGCGACGATCGCCGAAATTCAGCGGGGCCGTGAGGTGATCAACCGGTTGCTCGACGCCGAGCCCGCACCGCTCCGTGGCGCGGCCGCGTGGCTGCTCGCCGGGCTGCTGCCAGGTGACCCCACGCCGTTGGTTCGACGCCTCGCCGTCGAGGCCGACGACGGCGTCCGGGTCGCGCTGCACCTCGCGCTTGCGGCGATGGGTCATCCCGCGGTGGTCGAGCCCAGCACGGACACCCGCGCGGCCCACGTCGCCCGCGTGCTCGCAGCCCAGCGGCCGCTCGACGATGACGATGCGCTGGCCTTTCACGGGCTGCTCGCGGCGCCACCATGGGACGACCTCGACTTCGAAAATGGGCTACCGAGCCAGGTCGCTGCGCGCCAACTGTTGCGGGTGGGGCGCGACG
>JBBRUE010000027.1:0-18359 GCA_038248085.1 Myxococcales bacterium
ATGCCATGGGCACGGCCATCGCCAACGCTGAGGTGGTGGCGCTCGACGAGACGGTCGCGGGGAACTCGATGAGCGCGTTCTGCGGGAAGACCGGCACGCGCTGCAGCCTCGCCTCGCCCTCAGGTGCCGACGGGACGTTCAGTCTGAACGTCCCACTGCTCAGCTCCGTCTTCGTCGGGGCCCGGGTCAGCGCCCCGAGCGCTGGGGGCGAAGCGCAACGCAGCGCGGGTCAACACTTCGAGTCGTGCCCCAATGAGCCGCTCACCCTGAAGCTGCAGCGCGGCCTCGATCGACTCGAGGTGAGCGCGACCTTCACCGGCTCGGTGATCAGCTGGCAGCCCCCGCGGGCGGCGGCGCGAGTCACCGTGCTCGACGGCAACGGCCTGCCGAAGTGGGAGCTCGCGGCGGCCGGCGGGCTGCTCTCGCCCGTGACCTTCGGCACCGTGCCGCTCGAGGCGACCGAAGTCGTCACCCCGACCGGGCCACCGGTGAGCGGGGACTCGCTGGTCGTCGAGTTCGAAGGCATGGGTCGCGACGGCGTCGTCTACGTGGGCCCCGGCACGGCCACGCGCCCCTGAGCGGCGTCACCCGGTGCGGCGGTGGCGGGCGATCAACATCGCGCGCTGCGGACCGAGGTCGAGCGAGCCGGGCACCGGCGTCTCACCGGTCGCCGCGGTGACGCGCATGGTGATCGAGAACTGCGCCCCGCGCGGCTCGACGTTCTGCACCGACAGCGTGCCCCCGAAGCCCTCGACGTACTCGCGCGAGAGCGCCAGCCCCAGGCCGGTGCCCTTGCCCGGAGGCTTGGTGGTGAAGAACGGCTCGAACAGGCGCTGCATCACCTCAGGGGGAATGCCCGGCCCGTTGTCGGTGACGGTGAGCACCATCTTGTCGCCCTCGGGCACCGCACGAATGGTGACCACCGGCTTGAGCGTGCGGACCTCCTCGAGCGCCTCGCCGGCGTTGACCAGGAGGTTGAGCATCACCTGCGCGAGCTTGCGCTGGTTGGCGCGCACCGGAGGCAGGGCCGGGGGCACCTCGATGATGACCTTCATGTCGCGGGGCAGCCGCACCGTCGCCAGTCGCACGGCGCCAGTGACGACGTCGTGGAGTTCGACCGGTTCGACCAGCCCCGAGTCTTCGCGCGAGAAGCCCTTCAGGTCGGCGACGATCTGGCAGATGCGATCGATGCCCTGGAAGGTGTCGTCGAGGATCTCCTTGAGTTCCCCGGGCGAGAGCGGCTCGTCGCCGTGGAGGAAGGTGCCACGCAGCGCTCCGACGTTGGCCTTCACGAAGGCGAGCGGGTTGTTGATCTCGTGGGCCACCCCCGACGCCAACCGACCCACGATGGCGAGCCGCTCGGCCTGCGCGCGGCGACTCTCGGACAGCCGCAACGCCTGGCTGTGCTGCGACGCGCTCTCGCGGTCCAGTTCCCGCAACCGGCGGGCGCCCGCGGCGGAGAGCACCATCACCACGCCCACCCCGCCGGTGAAGAGGGCGACGGTCAGCACCTGGCTCACGGGCCAGCCCAGCGAAGCGAAGAACACCGTGTTGGCCAGCCACCCCGCCGCCGTCACCGCGACGACGACGTCGAAGGCGTCCATGAAGAGCACGGCCACGACCACCGGAATGAGGCACACCGTCGCCAGCTCGACCGGACCGACCGACTGCAGCGCCGAAGCGGCGGGGCCGAGGATGACGCCGGCGACCGCGGGGACGATCAGCTTCCACCTCGCCGCCGTCGAGCGCTGCTGCGCCAACCACGCGGTCACGCCGGCAAAACCCAGCATCCACGCCGTTTTCCCCAGGTTGCCGCTGTCGGTGCCGAAGGAGTTCATGAGCGCCACGGGCACGGTGAGGCCGGCCCCGATCAACAGGGTCCGTCTCCGCAGCTGGTCGAGGCGTTCAAGCGGCAGCATCCGGGGACGCGGTGCAAGGCAGGAACCGTCGGCGACCCGCGAGATCGCACGTCAGGGGGTGGGTCATCGGGCGTCGAAAGATCGATGCACACCCACGGCGATTCGTTGAGTTGGAGCGCCCGATGCTCTAGGGACCCGGGCCATGTCTGACGAACAGAAGCCCCAGCAGAACGCCCCGAAGAAGAGCAACGACAACCTCAAGCTGCCGACCCGCGAGGCGGACTTCAGCGGTTGGTACAACGAGCTGGTCAAGCGGGCGAAGCTCGCCGACAACTCCGACGTGCGCGGCTCGATGGTCATCCGCCCGAACGGCTACGCGATCTGGGAAAACATGCAGCACGTGCTGGACGGCATGTTCAAGGACACCGGCCACCAGAACGCCTACTTCCCGCTGCTGATCCCCGAGTCGTACCTGGCGAAGGAAGCCAAGCACGTCGCCGACTTCGCGCCGCAGGTGGCGGTGGTCACCCACGCCGGCGGCAAGCCCTTGCCGGAAGGCGAGCGCTACGTCATCCGCCCCACGTCGGAGACGATCATCAACCGCTCGTTCACCAACTGGGTGCAGAGCTACCGGGACCTCCCGATCCTCATCAACCAGTGGGCCAACGTGATGCGCTGGGAAATGCGCCCGCGCCTGTTCCTGCGCACCACCGAGTTCCTCTGGCAGGAAGGCCACACCTGCCACGCCACCGAGGCCGACGCGACCGAGGAGACGCTCAAGATGCTCGACGTCTACGAGCGCTTCGCCGAGGACTACATGGCGATGCCGGTGATCAAGGGCCAGAAGACCGAGAGCGAGAAGTTCCCCGGCGCGGTGAACACGTATTCCATCGAAGCGATGATGCAGGACAAGAAGGCCCTGCAGGCCGGCACCTCGCACATGCTCGGGCAGAACTTCGCCAAGATGTTCGACACGATGTTCCAGTCGAAGGAAGGCAAGAAGGAATACGTCTGGCAGACCTCGTGGGGCGTCTCGACGCGGTTGATCGGCGCGTTGATCATGACGCACTCCGATGACGCAGGCCTGGTGGTGCCGCCGAAGCTCGCGCCGCACCAGGTGGTGATCATCATCATCGGCAAGACGCCGGAAGAGCGCGGCCCGGTGCGCGCCAAGGCCCAGGCGCTGGCGGCGGATCTCAAGAAGGCCGGGGTGCGGGTGCTGGTCGACGACGACGAGACCAAGGGCCCGGGCTTCAAGTACGCCGAGTACGAGCTGCGCGGCGTGTGCCTGCGGGTCGAGATGGGCCCCAAGGACCTCGAGAAGAACCAGGTGATGCTCGCGCGCCGCGACAACAAGGCCAAGGAGCCGGTGGTGCTCGAGTCGACGGTCGCCAAGTGCACCGAGCTGCTCGAGCAGATGCAGAAGGACCTCTTCGAGAAGGCCAAGGCGTTCCGCGCAGCGAACACCCACGAGGTCAACACCCTCGACGAGCTCAAGGCGAAGGCCGACGAGGGCTTCCTCCTCGCGCACTGGGACGGCACGCCCGAGACCGAGAAGCGCATCAAGGAAGAGTACAAGCTCACCACGCGCAACCGGCCCTTCGACCTCAAGCAGGAGCCGGGCAAGTGCATCCTCACCGGCAACCCCTCGGTGGGCCGCATCGTCCTCGCCAAGGCGTATTGACGTGAGCGAGCGGGTCCTCTGGCTGGAGCCGGTCGGCGGCATCGCGGGGGACATGTTCCTCGCGGCGGCGATCGACCTCGGCGTGGAGGTCGCCGCGTTGGAGGCCCCGCTGCGCACCCTCGAGGTGCCGGGGTGGGCGCTGAAGGTCTCGAAGGCCGAGCGCCACGCCATCGTCGGCACGCACGTCGACGTGGTGGTGACCGAGCCGGAGGGCGGCCACGATCACCGGAGCTGGCGTGACATCGACGCGCTCATCTCGGGCTCGCAGTTGAGCGAAGGGGCCAAGGCGCGGGCGCTGCAGGTCTTCCGCCACCTCGGCGAGGTCGAGGCGGCGATCCACGGCACGACGCTCGAGGCGATCCACTTCCACGAGGTGGGGGCGGTCGACTCGATCGTCGACATCTGCGGCGCCGCGGTGGTGCTCGACCTGTTGGGGAACCCGCGGGTGTACTCGGCGCCGCCGCCCCTCGGGAGCGGGACGGTGCGCATCGCCCACGGCGTGGTGCCGGTGCCGGTACCCGCGACGCTCGCGCTGCTCAAGGATCTCCCGGTGCGCTTCGAGGGCGTGGGCGAGTTGACGACGCCGACTGGCGCCGCGCTGCTCAAGACCTTCGCCACCATCGCCCCGCCGCCCGAGATGATCGTCGAGCGCATCGGCTACGGCGTGGGCACGAAGGACTTCAAGGATCGCGCGAACGTGCTGCGCATGTCGGTCGGGCGCACCACGGCGAAGACGTCCGCGGCGACCGAGACGCTGGCGGTGCTGGAGTGCAACCTCGACGACTGTTCCCCACAGCTCCTCGGCGCGCTGGTGGAGACGCTGATGGCCCGCGGCGCGCTCGACGCGTGGATCGCCCCGGTGGTGATGAAGAAGGGCCGGCCGGGGCACCTCGTCGGCGTGTTGACCGATGCCTCGCATCGCCAGGTGATGCTCGACACCCTGCTGACCGAGACCACCACGCTGGGCGTTCGCGAACACCCGGTGTCGCGGACCGCCCTCGAGCGCCGTCACGAGACGGTGCAGACGAAGTGGGGCCCGGTGCGGGTGAAGCTGGGGCTGCGCGGCGACGCGGTGCTCAACGCGACGCCCGAGTTCGCCGACTGCCGCGCGCTGGCCGCGAAGGCGCTGGTCCCGGTGAAGGACGTGCAGGCCGCGGCGATCGCGGCGTGGATGAACCTGAAGGGCTGAAGGGGTGTCCCCTCGCCCTGCGCCAGGGGGAGAGGGCCAGGCCCACCCCACCTGACCCAGGGACTTTCGTGCTCGGCGCCGGTGCCGTTGCTCAGCGCGCGGGACCGCGGGGGGTCGGCGCCTGCGGCGCGTCGGTCGTGCCCGGCTGCCCCCACACGAGATACGCGAGCAGCGCGACACTGGCGATCGCCAGCACCAGCACCACCACGAGACCGAGCGACTGCTTCTCGGGCTTCCGCTGCTGAACGGGACTCCCGGCGCGCACTTCTGCAGTGGATCGCCGGGGCGCCGCGGGAATGTGCCGGTCTGAAGGGGCGCGGCGAACCGGTGCCTTCGGGAGGTCCTGGCCGGAGCGCTTGAGCACCGGCTGCTTGTCGGTGGTGACGTCGACGATCGGTGGAGGGATCGCGACCGGCTCGAGAGACTTCACGGTCATCTGGTTCGCCACGCCCTGTGCCGCGAGCATCTGGGTCGGATCGTCCCGGACTGCCGGGGCGCCGAGGGGCACGGGAGCGTCCAGGCCTTCGGGCGCCGATTCGTCACCGAGCATGGTCATCAGCCGGAGGTCGGCCGGCGACGCCTCAGCAGCCGACGACGAGAGCAACGAGCGCGTCACCGCGATCTTGTCGGCGAAGAGCCCGCCCATGAACTCGCTCATCTGGTCGTCGTCGAACGGGTCGGGGAAGGCGCGATCGATGGCGCGCGCGTATTCCCGGCCTGTGCGCCAGCGCCGGGTCGGCGCGACCTCGAGGCCCTTCATCACCGCGGCGGCCAGCTCCGGAGGGATGGTGCCGTTGGCCTGGGCCAGGGCCGGGAGATTGCCGTCGACGATGCGTCTCATCGTGGCGGCCATCGGCACGTCATCGAACGGGTGACGCCCAGCGAAGAGCTCGTAGAACAACATCGAGGCCGCGTAGAGATCCGTGCGCCCATCGATGGTCTGCACCGTCACCTGCTCGGGCGCCATGTACTGCAGCGTGCCCTTCACCATCCCCACCTGGGTCTGGTCGAGCCGGCCCCGCGCCTTGGCGATGCCGAAGTCGACGACCTTCGTGCCGCCGGTGTAGGTGACCATCACGTTGCGAGGGTTGATGTCGCGGTGGATGACGGGCATCGGGTGGCCGGTCGCCGGCTCGACGAACCCGTGGGCGAAGTGCAGCGCCATGAGCATCTCGTGCGCCACGCGGCAGATGAACCCGATCGGCAGGGTCACCTTCCGCGATCGCGCCCGGTGGACGATCTGCTCGAGGTTCTGGCCGGCGACGAACTCCATCGCCAGCATCGGCTCGTGGCTCGTGGGGTCTTCGGCGAGCTCGTAGACCTGGGCGATGGCCGCGTGAGAGAGCGCGGCGGTGATGCGCGCCTCGTCGAGGAACATCTTGGTGAACGACTCGTTCTCAGCGATCGACGGCAGCACGCGCTTGAGGGCGATGAACTTGCGGAAGCCGCCCTGCCCATCGAGCGAAGCCAGGTAGAGCTCGGCCATGCCCCCGACCGAGAGACGGCCGAGGATCTCGTACTTGCCGATGCGCTGCCCGCGCTCGAAAGCTTCCCTCACCTGTCGCGGGACCCCGTGACCATGGGCGAACTCTAGGCGACTTCCGTCGATTCGGCCGCTGCTCAGCGCCCCGCGCGGGAGCGCCCGCCCTCTTCACTTGGGCGGCTGCGGCGCGAGCAGAAAGACCACCGTGGCGATGCCGACCAGCGCGGCGCCGGTCACGCCCCACACCACCGGGCTGGTGTACCAGGGCTTCTGATCGACGACCGACAGCTGCAGCGGTGACTCGGGGCTGGCCACCCTGGCGGTGGTGAGCTGCGTGGGGTCGAGCGCCTCGACGAAGTACCAGGCGGTGAAGCTGGCCACGTCTTTCGGCGGGGGAATCGAGCCGGTGCACAGCGCGTCTTCGCAGGTCATCTCGGTCGAGTAATACGGCCCAGTGGCCGTCAGCGCGTGGCGCAGCAGCACCCGCGTCACCTTCTTCTCGGGGTCGACGACCTTCACCTTCACCACGTAGGGCGGGTCGCGATCGTCGCGCTGCTGCAGCTCGAGCCGCGCACGGGCGAGGTAGAGCCTTCGCATCTTCGCCACGAAGTCGACCTGCTTCGCCGGTGCGGTGGAGGGCACCGACAGCTTCGGGTCGAGCTCGAAGGCCTCGATGGCGCGGCTTTCGGCGTTGGGCTGATCGCCGAGCACGAGGTGAATGAAGCCGAGCTCGAGCAGGGCGGTGGCGCGCTCGGTGAGCGGGCGATCGGGCGTCGCGAGGTAGCGCTGGTACTCGACGACGGCCTCTTCGTAGCGGAGCTGGTCCGCCATCTTGCGTGCGTCGGCGAGGCTGCTCGGCGCGGAGGTGCTGGAGGCCGCGGCGGCGACCACCACGTCGAGCGCGCCGCTCTCGGGCGTCAGCACGATGGTACGCGGGGCATCGGGGAGCGCGGCGAGGACGAGCGCGAGCAGCATCACGGCGGCGTTTGTACCACCACCCGGCGGAGGTGGGGCCCCAGCCGCGTGAGCGTCTCGTAGTGAATGGTCTGCGCCCAACTGCTGAGGGTCTCGACGGAGACCTGCTCTTCCCCGTCGCGTCCCAGCAGCGTCGCCACCACCGGGCGCTCGTCGGCGGTGGCGTGTGTCACGTCGACGATGAGGTGGTTCATCATCACGCGGCCGAGGATCGCGCAGCGCTTCCCGTTCACCAGCACGTGGGCCTTGCCCGACGCGAGGCGCGGGTAGCCGTCCCAGTAGCCGACGGGCAGCACGGCGACGCGGGTGTCGGCAGCGCAGCGGTAGGTACAGCCGTAGCCGACGTAGCTCCCGGCGGGCAGCCACTTCACGACCTGGCTGGGCGCCTTCCACGTCAGCACCGGCTCGAGGGTGGGCAGCGCACCGAGCACCACGCGCGCAGACAGGCGGGTCTCGGCCGAAGGCCACAGCCCGTACATCGCGATGCCGACGCGCACCACGTCGAGCCGTGAGGGAGGCAGCACCAGGGCCGCCGCGCTCGCCGCGAAGTGGCGCTGCACGTTCGGGCCGACGCCGGCGCGCGCTTGCAGCAGCGCGTGGCCGGCTTCGAAGTTCGCCAACTGGGTGCGGGCGTAGTCCTGCTCCGTCACGTCTTCGGTGTTGGCGAAGTGGCTGAGCACTCCGCGCACGGTGAGCACGTCTCGCGAGTTCGAGAAGAAGTCGGCCTCGCCCTGCTCGAGGCCCGCGCGCGTGAAGCCCTCGCGGCCCAGCCCGGTGTCGAGGTGGACGTGCACATCGAGCTTCAACCCCGCGGCCCGCAGCGCACGCACTGTGTCCGCGAAGCCACGATCGGCCGCGACGACGCTCACGTGGTGCCGCGCCAGCGTGACGCAGTCGTCAGCGTCGACGGCGCCGATGACCAGCACGTCGAGGGGCGACTTCCCGTGCTGGGCCTCCCACGCGCGAATCGCGAGGGCCTCGGCGGGCGTGATGACGTAGACCGCGTCGACGCGCCCGTGGGCGAGCGAGAGGGTCTCGATCAGCCCGTGGCCGTAGGCGTTGCCCTTGAGCACCGTGCCGACGTGCCCCGGCCCGACCACGGAGCGAAACGCCGCGACGTTGGTGGCGTACGCGCGCTCGGAGAGCTCGAGCCAGGAGGCGACTGTCATGAGGGGGGACGTACCACTTTTCGTGCCATGGTCCCGCGGGCATGCAGCTCACAACGCTCCAGTTGCCGGCTCGTTTCGACGCGGTGACGGAGCAGCTCGCCTTCGCCGAACTGTTGCTCGAGGGCGGCCCGCCGACGGACCTCGTGCTGTTCCCCGAGGCTGCGCTCACCGGCTACGTCTCGCCCAACAGCGAGTTCGCGCTCAGCCGCTTCGCCGAGCGGCTCGACGGGCCGACGCGTGACGCGCTCCATCACCTCGCGAAGCGCTTCGACTGCCTGGTGGTGGGGCCGCTCGTCGAGCGCGAAGGAGACGCCTGCTTCAACACGATGATCGGCGTCACCCCCGAGGGAGAGACGCTGCTGCACTACCGCAAGCACCACCCCTGGTTCCCCGAGACGTGGGCCACGCCGGGCCCGGGGCCGTCGAAGATCGTCACCTGGCGCGGCACGAAGCTGCTGACGGCGATCTGCTTCGACATCCACTTCCTCGAGGCCGACGCGGCCGCGCAGCTCGACCGCGCGCAGCTCCTGCTGTTCCCCAGCGCATGGGTGGACGACGAGGGCGATTCGCGCCCGGGGCTCCTCAAGGGCATCGCGCAACGTCACCGCACGGCGATCCTCAACGCGAACTGGGGGCCCGGGCGGCCGCGGCTTCCCGGCCAGGGCGGCTCGATGTTCATCAACGCGGTGGGCGCGTCGAAGGGACGCCTGAAGACGGCGACTGGACGTCTCGACGTGGCGCTCTGATCACCTGAACTCGCGGGACTGTTGACGCTGCGGACCGGCTCCGTCATGTGCGCGGCCATGTCTGCCGAGCTCGTCGCCCGCTTCACCGCCGCCCTCGCCCATCGCCTGCCGCGCCTCGTCGCTCCGCACACGCAGGCCCTGCGGCTCTTCAACGGGTACACCGAGGGGTTCCCGCGGGTGGCGGTCGATCTCTATGGCACCACGCTGGTGCTCCACGACGCGGTCGACCGCACGGGTGATCGCCCCGGCATGCTTTCGGTGATCGAGGCCTCCCGCGCCGCGATGCCCTGGCTCACCACCGCGCTGTGGAAGCGCCGCGAGTCGGCGAACCAGGAGGAGCGCAACGGCAACCTCCTCTTCGGCACCGACGCGCAGCTCACCCGCAAGGTGCAGGAAGACGGCGCCTGGTACACCACGCGGCTCACCCTCAACCGCGACGCGAGCCTCTACCTCGACACTGCGCCGCTGCGCGCGTGGGCGAAGCGCACCTTGAACGGCAAGCGGGTGTTCAACGCCTTCGCCTACACCGGGAGCCTCGGCGTCGCCGCGATGGCCGGGGGCGCCGAGCGCGTGGTGCACAACGATCTCAACAACGCCTTCCTCACCGTCGCCAAGGACAGCTACGCGCTCAACCGCTTCCCGGTGGAGAAGAAGGACTTCATCGCCGGCGACTTCTTCGACGTCATCGGCCGGCTCAAGCGCGAGGCGCCGCTGTTCGACTGCGTGTTCGTCGACCCGCCGTTCTTCTCCGTGACCGAGAAGGGCCGCGTGGACCTCGAGCAGGACATGGAGCGCGTGCTCAACAAGGTGCGCCCGCTGATCGCCCACGGCGGCTTCCTGGTGGCGATCAACAACGGCGTCTTCGTGCCCGGCGCCGAGTTCCAGAAGACGATCGACGCGGTGTGCGTGGGGGGCTACTCGTCGCTCGCCCAGCGCATCGACGTGCCCGGGGACTTCGTGGGTTACGCCGACACCAGGCAGCCGGGCCTGCCCATCGACCCCGCGCCGTTCAACCACTCGACGAAGATCGCCGTGCTCCAGGTGACGCGCAAAGACGGCCGCACCCGCTGATCACTCGAAGGCGGCCTTCCACTCGTCTTCCTTGAAGCCCACGAGCACGGTGTCGCCGCTCACCAGCACCGGGCGCTTCACCAGCTTGCCGTCGGCGGTCAGCAGCTTCTTGAGCTCGGCGTCGCTCGACGCGTCGATCTTCGCCTTGCCCAGCGCGCGGTAGCTCAGGCCCGAGGTGTTGAGCCACTTCTGCACCGGCTTCCCGCTCTTCGGGATCCACTGCTCGAGCTCGGCCCTGGTCGGAGGCGAGTCGACGATCGCGCGCACCTCGACCTCCACGCCCTTCGCCGCGAGCCACTTGAGGGCCTTCGCGCAGGTGGAACAGCCCGAATAGGAGAGGACGAGGGTCTTCTTCATGACGCGCGAAGGTACACGAGTTTCAGCTTTCCCCCTGCGAGCCATGCGCTACGAGGCCGTGACGATGCGCTTCGACGAGTCCTACTACCGCCGCTTCTACAAGGACCCGTCGACGCGGGTGTACGACCAGAAACGCCACGCGAAGCTGGTGACCGGCGTGGTCTCGCTCTCGGAGTGGTTCGGGCTCGCGTTAACCGACGTGCTCGACCTCGGCGCGGGGCTCGGCTGGTGGGGCCAGTGGTTCGCCCGGCACCGCAAGGAGACGAAGGTGCTCTCCACCGAGCTCGAGCCGGAGATCTGCCGCAAGTACGGCCACACCCAGGCCGACCTCACCACCTTCCGGCTCAAGCGGCAGTTCGACCTCGTGGTCTGCCAGGGCGTGCTCCCCTACCTGGACGCGGCCGGTGCGGAAGCGGCCATCGAGAACATCGCGGCGATGGCTGGCGGGCTGCTGTACCTCGAGGCGATCACCAGGGACGACATGAAGGACGCGATCGACGTGCAGCGCACCGACCTGCGCGTCAACCTCCGGCCAGCCGCCTGGTACCGCAAGCGCCTCGCCCCGCACTTCCGCGAAGTCGGCGCGGGCATCTACGCGGCCCGCGAGGCCCACCTGCCCTTCTTCGCCCTCGAAGCGCCGCGCGACCGGCGCTGATCACGTGGCTCCCACTGGGGAGCGCTGCTATCCACCACGCCGATGCTTCCCTGGCTCGCCGGCGTGGTGCTGTCCTCGTTGATCGTGTGGTTCGGCGCCCCGCCGCTCTTTCGTGCGCTGATCCGCAAGCGGCTCAAGGGCTACCGGCGCGCGGTGAACGTGGTCGACGCGACGAAGTCCGAGAAGCTCGCCACCCCGAAGCGCGTCGCGGTCATCGGCGGCGGCGTCGCCGGGCTCACCGCCGCGGTGACGCTGGCGCGCCGGGGCTTCGCGGTCACCCTGCTCGAGAAGAACGCCTACCTCGGCGGCAAGCTCGGCAGCTGGGAGGTCGAGCTGTCCCCCGGCCGCAAGACCTGGGTCAGCCACGGGTTCCACGCCTTCTTTCCCCACTACTGGAACCTCAACCGCTTCCTCGACTCGCTGAACCTGCGGCGCGACTTCAAGAGCATCGGCGACTACGTGATCGTCAACTCCACCGGAGAGACGGTGAAGTTCGCGAACCTCGAGCGCACGCCGGTGCTCAACCTGCTCTCGCTCGCGCGCGCCGGGGTGTTCAGCCTGGCCGAGACGCTCAAGGCGCCGGGGCGCGACCTGTACGGCGTGCTCCTCGAGTACGACGGTGACCAGACCTTCGCGAAGTACGACCACATGTCGTTCGCCGACTTCAACCGGCTCGCGCAGGTGCCTCCGCGGCTCAAGCTGGCCTTCAACACCTTCGCGCGCGCCTTCTTCGCCGACGAGGACAAGCTCTCGTTCGCCGAGCTCATCAAGTCGTTCCACTTCTACTTTCTCGGGCAAGACGGCGGGCTCATCTACGACTACCCGACGCGCGACTACGAGGCGCAGTTCCTCGCGCCGATCCGCGCGGAGCTGACCCGCCACGGTGCGCAGATCTCGGTGTCCACGCCCGTCGAGTCGCTCGAGAAGCACGAGACGGGGTTCACCGTGAACGGCGCGCCGTTCGACCACGTGGTGATGGCCGCCGACGTGGTGGGCGCACGCCACGTGCTGGCGAACGCGAAGGGGCTGCCGCCGTCGGTGAACGCGCAGTTCGAGACGCTCAAGACCGGCCAGCGCTACGCGGTGCTCCGGTTGTGGATCGACAAGGACGTGCGCGCCGACATGCCGCCCTTCGTGATCACCGATCGCGCGAAGGTGCTCGACGCCTTCACCGTGTACCACCGGCTCGAAGAGGAATCGGTCGCCGACTTCAAGGCGCACGGCGACTTCATCCTCGAGCTCCACTGCTACGCGGTGCCCGAGGAGATGAGCGAGACCGAGCTGCGCGCGACGTTCCTCGAGGAGCTGGTGCAGTTCTTCCCCGAGCTCAAGGGCTTCTCGATCAAGCACGAGGCGTGGCAGTGCAAGCGCGACTTCACCGCGTTCCACGTCGGCCAGTACGCGTCGCGGCCCACCGTGGAGACCGGCGTGCCCGGCCTGGTGTGCGCGGGGGACTGGGTGAAGTTGCCCTTCGCCGCGATGCTGCTCGAGGGCGCGTGCGTGAGCGGGTACGCGGCGGCGAACGTGCTGCTGCGCGATGCGGGCCTCCAGGAAGAGCCCCTCGTGTCGGTGCCGTTGCGAGGGTTGATGGCCGGAGTGCCCGCGCCTCCAGGTCGCAAGAAGGCCTTCGGCGGACTCATCTCGTGATGATGACCGCGCTGCAGTGGGTGCTGGCCGGCTTCATGGTCGCGGTGGGCGTGCTGCACTTCGTCTCGCCGAAGGGCTTCGAGCGAATCGTCCCGAAGGTGCTGCCCGCGCCGCGGCTGCTGGTCTACCTGTCCGGGGCCTTCGAGATCCTCGGTGGCGTGGGGCTGGTGGTGCCGATGACCCAACGCTTCGCCGCGTGGGGCCTCATCGCGCTCTTCGTCGCGGTCTTCCCGGCGAACATCAACATGGCGGTCAACGATCTCCCGCTGGGCAAGTCGAAGCTCCCACGGTGGGCGCACTGGATCCGGTTGCCGATGCAGGGCGTGCTGATCGCGTGGGCGTGGCTGTTCACCTGATGTCGGACTTGTCTGACTGATCGGCTTTTGCGAAGTTCCGCCCCGCAGTTCAACCACTGGGGGAAAAATGAAACGACGTAGGCGTGTATGGACACCCATCCGGGTGGTGGTGACGAGTCTCGCGAGCGGCCTGGTGATGGTTGCCTGTTCTCCAGCTCCAGCATCACAGTGCCAGACGAGCGCTGATTGCCCGGGCACCGAGATCTGCGACGCATCCAAGAAGTGCGCGGCCCCGACGGGCGGCGGCGCTGGCGGCGGGAACACCGGCGGAGGCACGGGCGGCGGGAGCACCGGCGGCGGCACCGGCGGCGGGAGCACCGGCGGCGGCACGGGCGGAGGGAGCACCGGCGGCGGCACGGGCGGTGGGAGCACCGGCGGCGGAACGGGCGGCGGGAGCACCGGCGGCGGAACTGGCGGCGGATCGACGGACGGCGGCACCGATGCCGGCTCGACAGGTGGCGGCGGCGGAACGACCGCCACGTCCCTCTGGGACGCGCTGACCTGGGAAACCGACATCTGGCAGTAGCTCCTTCACCCTTCTCTTCTTCGAAAACTTCAAGGAACCAAGACCCATGAACCTGAATACGAAACGAATCCTGACCTCGGTGTTCTTCTCTGTTGCGGTGATGAGCGTGGTGGCGTGGGCGAACACCGTAACGCTGCCGAACACCTTCACGGCGGGCACCACCGCCAGGGCCGCCGAGGTGAACGCCAACTTCGCCGCGGTGAAGACCGCGGTGGATGACAACAACGCACGCATCACCGTCCTGGAGACCGCGCCGACCTTCATCGCGCCGACCTTCCTCGCCGGTTGGGCGAACGTGGGAACCCCGTGGGGGACCGCTGGGTACACGAAGGACGCCATGGGCTTCGTGCACCTCAAGGGCCTGATCAAGCAGACCGGAGGCACCGGCAACATCTTCGCGCTCCCCGCGGGCTACCGCCCCTCGGCGAACCTTCAGTTCCCTGCCCGCTGTGGCAACGACACGATGTGTGGCGTGATCGTGAACTCGAACGGAAACGTCGACTTCAGCGGCGTCGGGGGTAGTGCGGCCATCTCCTTCACGCTCGACGGAATCACCTTCGACCCTCACTGAGCTGAAGGCCGCGAGACCGGCGGTGGGCGTCCTCGACGACGCTCACCGCCGTTTTTCGTTTCCCCATGACCCAGCCATTCCAGAAGACGGTGCTGATCACCGGGGCCAACACCGGCATCGGCGCGGCGACCGCGAAGGACCTCGCCCGCCGCGGCGCCCGCGTCTTCTTCGCCTGCCGCAGCGAAGCGAAGACCCGCCCGGTGATGGAGGCGATCGCGAAAGACACCGGCAACGCCGACCTCCACTTCCTCGAGCTCGCCCTCGACGACCTCGCCTCGGTGCAGCGCTGTGCCACGGCCTTCGTCGCCCGCGGAGAGCCGCTCCACGTGCTCGTCCTCAACGCGGGCCTCGCGCGCGTGAAGGGCGTCACCCAGCAGGGCTTCGAGCTCACCTTCGGGGTCAATCACCTCGGCCACTTCCTGCTCACCCTCGAGCTGGAGCGCGCGCTGGTGGACGGCGCTCCGTCCCGGGTGGTGGTGGTCGCCAGCCGTGCCCACGAGCGCATCCACACCCCGATCTCCGACGACGGGCTGCGCGGCCCCCGGCGCTCGATGACCGGCTGGCGCGAGTACCAGGTCTCGAAGCTCGCCAACGTGCTCTTCACCAGGGAGCTCGCCCGGCGCTGGGCGAACACCGGCGTACACAGCTACGCGGTCCACCCGGGTGTCATCGCCTCCGACATCTGGCGCACCACCGCCTGGCCGTTGCGCGCGATCGCCATGACGTTCATGCGCACCACCGAGCAGGGCGCGACTTCCAGCCTCCGCTGCGCCACTGCGCCCGAGCTCGCGGGCGAATCCGGCCAGTACTACGGCGAAGACGGTCTGCCGCGGCCGTGCAACGTGCTCGCCGACGACGAAGCCGCCGCGAAGAAGCTCTGGGAGCAGAGCCTCGCCTGGGTCGCGCCGTTCAGAGGTGCGCGCTGAGCCAGGCCGTCGCCTGGTCTGCCGGCATCGGCCGAGCGAAGTAGAAGCCCTGCCCGCGCAGGCACCCCAGCTCCATCAAGGTCGCCTGCTGCGCGGGGGTCTCGATGCCCTCGGCGACGACGTCGAGCCGCAGCGCCTGGGCGATGGCGAGGATGGCCTTCACCACCTCGGGTGACGACGCCTCGGTCGAGAGCGCCGAGACGAAGCTGCGGTCGAGCTTGAGGCCGCTGAAGGGGTAGGTGTGCAGCATCGACAGCGACGAGTACCCCACCCCGAAGTCGTCGATGTAGAGCTGCACGCCGAGCGCGTCCAACGCCTCGAGCTGCGCCAGGGCGGCCGGCGGCAGGTCCATCATCACGCTCTCGGTGACCTCGAGCCGCAGGGCGCGCGCCGGCAGCCCGGCCACGTCGATCGCCTGCTGCACGTCGGTCGCGTACTCCGAGCGCGAGAAGTGGCGCCGCGACGCGTTCACCGACACCGAGAGCTCGAGCTTGAACTGGTCGCGCCAGGTGCGGATCTGGACCGCCGCGCTGCGCAGCACATGCAGGTCGAGCAGCACGATGAGGCTCGAGTCCTCCGCCACGGGGATGAAGTCGGCCGGAGAGACGAGCCCCCGCTCGGGGTGCCGCCACCGCACCAGCGCCTCGAAGCCCAGGGGCCGCTGCGTGCCGAGCGTCACCACCGGCTGGTAGAAGACCTCCAGCTCATTCATCTCGAGCGCGCGCCGCAGGCCCGACTCGACCGAGAGCACGTGCAGGGCGCGCGCGTGCATCGCCGCGTCGAAGATGACGAAGCGGCCGCGGCCATCGGCCTTCGCCCGGTACATCGCGGTGTCCGCGTCGCGGAGCAGTTCGCCCGGCGTGTGGTACTGGGGACCCGAGAGCGCGATGCCGATGCTCGCCCCGGTGAAGAGCTCGTGGCCGTCCACCACGAAGGGCCGGGCGAACTCCTCGATGATGCGGTTGGCCACGCGGGTCGCGCCGTCGGGCTCGCGGCTCTCGTCGAGCAACACCACGAACTCGTCGCCGCCCAGTCGGGCCACCGTGTCCACCAGGCGCACGCAGCCCTCGAGGCGCCGGGCGATGCCCACCAGCAGCGCGTCGCCGGCGTCGTGCCCGAGGCTGTCGTTGACGTTCTTGAAGCGGTCGAGATCGATGAACAACAGCGCGAAGCGGTAGGCCGGGTCGCGCGCCGCCCGTTGAAACGAGTGCTCGAGCCGATCGAGGTACAGCACCCGGTTGGCGAGGCCCGTGAGCGGGTCGCGGCTGCGCGCCATCGTCACGTCGGTCAACGAGCCCGCCATCCGCGTGCCGCGCCCCTGGGCGTCGCGCACCACCTTGCCCCGCACCAGCACGTGCCGCCAGGTGCCGTCCTTGTGCAGCAGCCGGTGCTCGTTCTCGAAGTGGGGAATCTGCGCGCTCTCGAGGTGGGCGTTGAAGTCGTGGGTGAGGCGAAGGCGATCGTCCTCGTGTACGCGGCCCCACCACGACTCCATCAACTCGGGGAGCTCGCCGGGCTCGTAGCCGAGGATCCGCATCCACCGCGCGGACAGGTGCACCCCCTTCGCGCCGACGTTCCAGTCCCACAGCCCGTCGTTGCTGCCCTCCATCGCCAGCGCGTAGCGCTCTTCGGAGTCGTGGAGCGCCTCCTCGGCCCGCGTGCGCTCGGCGAGGTAGCGCACGATGCGGTCGAGCGTGGCGGCGGTGAAGTCGCCCTTCACGAGGTAGTCGGCGGCGCCCACCCGCATCGCCTCGAGATCGAGTTCCTTGCTGCCGCGACCGGTCAACACGATGACCGGCGTGCGCGCGCCCCGCCGCTTCGCCGCGGCCAACAACTCGAGCCCGCTGCGCTCGCCGAGCTGGAAGTCGAGCAGGCACACGTCGAACTCGCCGCTGATCAACGCCTCGAACCCCGTCGCGTAGTCGGCCTTCCACGTGAGCTCGAACGGCGACTGGGCCTCGTCCAACATCCCCAACAAAAAGTCGCGCGCGAACACCGCGTCGTCGATCAAGAGCAGCTTCACGGGAACCCGACCGGTACTCACCCCCTCATTGTGGCCCCAGCGGAACCGCCCCGACAGTTCGTGCGCGGCGCCCCCACACGGCCCCACAGGGAAGTCGTTCGTTGATTCTGGAGTCAATTTCCCGTTTGGTCCGCCCTCATGCGCGTCAACGAGCAGCCGTACCCGGTGCTGTCGTCGCACCTCGAGGTCCGCAGCCCGGAGTTCGAGAGCAACCGTGAGCAGAACCTGAAGCTGCTGGAGCCGGTGCAGGCCGCGCTCCAGAAGTCGCTGGAGGGCGGCGGGCCCCGCTACACCGAGCGGCACAAGGCCCGGGGCAAGCTGCTGCCGCGCGAGCGGGTGGAGCTGCTGCTCGATCGCGACTCGGCCTTCCTCGAGCTGTGCCCGCTGGCGGGACACGGGGTCGACGGCCACGCGCCGGGCGCCTCGGTCATCGGCGGCATCGGCCGGGTGTCGGGCGTGGAGTGCATCGTCAGCGCCAACGAGTCGACGGTGAAGGGCGGCGCGATGAGCGAGCTGTCGGTCATCAAGTCGCGGCGGCTGTCGGAGATCGGCCTGACCAACCGGCTGCCGTCGATCACCCTCACCGAGTCGGGCGGCGCTGATCTCCCCAACCAGGACAAGATCTTCGTGCCCGGAGGCGCGGGCTTCCGCGATCTCACCCGGCGCAGCGAGCTCAAGCTCCCCACCATCACCGTGGTGTTCGGCTCCTCGACGGCCGGCGGCGCCTACGTGCCGGGCATGAGCGACTACGCGATCTTCGTGAAGAAGCAGGCCACGGTGTACCTGGGCGGCCCGCCGCTGGTGAAGATGGCCACCGGCGAGGTCACCGACGACGAGGCGCTGGGCGGGGCCGAGATGCACAGCCGCATCTCCGGCGTGTCGGACTACCTCGCGGAAGACGAGCGCGACGCACTGCGGCTGGCGCGCGAAGTGGTCTCGCACCTCGACTGGAGAAAACCCGCAGCGCCCCTGCCCCGGGTGATCGAGCCGCCGAAGTTCGACCCCGAGGAGCTGCTGGGCGCGATCTCCCCTGATCCCCGCGTGCCGTACGATCCCCGCGAGGTCATCGCCCGCCTCGTCGACGGCAGCCGCTTCTCGGAGTTCAAGCCGCTCTACGGCAAC
>JBBRUE010000028.1:0-18350 GCA_038248085.1 Myxococcales bacterium
CCGGCAGCGGCCGCTTTAGTCCGGGCTTGTGCCAGCATGGCCGGCGACAAGTCTAGGCCGGTCAGCGCGTAGCCGAGGCCGGCCATGACGGTACTGAGCGAGCCGGTGCCGCAGCCGATGTCCAGCACGGCGGCGGGCAAGGCCGGGAGCCAGGCGCTGCTGGTGCTCGAGCCGGGCCTGGCCGACGCGTTGATCGCCGCGGCGCTGGGCGACAAGAGCGGCCGCAAGGACGACCCGGGCCCCTCAGCCGATGCGCGCCACGAGCTGACCAACGTCGAGCGCAAGGTGTTGGGCCGGCTGCTGGCGATCTTCACCGACGCGATGGCGCTGGCCTGGGCCCCGGTGCTGGCCTTCAAGCCGGAGATCGAACGTTTCGAGAACGACCCGCGGCTGGCGGCGATCGCCCCGGTGAACGAGACGGCGGTGCTGTGCAGCTTCGAGATCGACGGCGCGCTCAAGGGGCTGGTGCAGCTCGCGATGCCCTACACCGCGATCGAGCCGGCGAAGAAGGCGCTGATGTCGCCGCCCAAGATGCACAGCACGACCGACTCGCGCTTCGCCCACCGCCTCGAGGAAGAGCTCAGCCAGGCCGAGGTCGAGATGCGGGTCGTCCTGGGCAAGACCCGGCTGTCGCTGCGCAAGCTGCTCGATCTCGAGCCGGGCGCGGTGCTCACCCTGGGCACCAGCGAGGGCGTGTCGCTGCCGGTCTTCGTGCAGGGCCGGGTCAAGTTCACCGGCCAGCCGAAGGTGGTGGGCGGCTCGATGAGCGTGGTGATCGACCGGGGACCGCTGGCCGAGATCCGCCGGCCGTTCGAACAAGAAGACGTCACCCAGAACAAGTCAGCCGCTTGAGAGGATCGCCCGATGAACGTTGAAGCCGAAGCCGCAGCCCCCGAAGTCTCGACCCGCCGCCTCGACCTGCTGCTCGACGTGCCCCTCGACGTCACGGTGGAGCTCGGGCGCTCGCGCATGACCATCCAGGACCTGCTGGGACTGACGCCCGGCTCGGTGCTGGAGCTGGACAAGATCGCCGGGGAGCCGCTCGACATCGTGGTCAACGATCGCCTGATCGCCCGCGGCGAAGCCGTGGTGATCAACGACAAGTTCGGCATTCGCATCACCGACATCATCTCGAAGGCCGAGCGCGTCGCCCGCCTGCGCTGAAGGAACTGCCCATGTTGAAGTTCGCGCTCGCTTCGTTGATCGCCACGGCCATGCCGGTGACCGCAGAGGGCTCCGCGCCTGTGGTGGCGCCTGCCCCTCCGTCGGCCGCCGACTCCGTCGTTGCTGCTGCCTTCGGGAAGGATGTCGGCACGAAGCCGACCGACCTGAAGGCCGAGACGGGGCTCTCGCTGCAGAACGTGCTGGCGCCCACGCTGGGGCTGGTCGGGCTCGCGGCGTTGGCCTTCACCCTCAAGCGCCGCAAGCAGCTGCGCGGTGGGTCGATCACCATCGTCGAGGCGGCGTCGCTGGGTGAGAAGCGGTCGCTGGTGATCGCCGACGTGATGGGCGAGCGGCTGGTGCTGGGAGTGAGCGAGGCGGGGGTGACGGTGTTGATGAACCGCCCTGCCCCCGCGGCCGAGCCGGCGCCGTTCGTGCTGCCCGCCGCACCGCGCGCGCCGTCGATGGGCTTCTTCGCGCGGCTCAAGGGGCGTTCCCCGGTACCGGCGTTCGACGCCGCCCTGCAGGAGTCGATCGAGGATCAAGAGCTGCGCGCGAAGCTGGCGGCCGGGCTCCGGAGCGTCGTGCCGTGATCCCGCTCGTGCTCGCCGCCGCCGAGGCCCCGATGCAGATCTCGGTCGGGGGTGGGTCGTCAGCGGTGAAGCTGTTCCTGCTGATGACCGCGCTGTCGTTCGCGGCGGGCGCGCTGATCTCGATCACCAGCTTCACGCGGATCATCATCGTGATGTCGTTTCTGCGGCAGGCGCTGGGCACCCCGTCGCTCCCGCCGAACCAGGTGGTGGTGGCGCTCTCGCTGGCGCTGACGGCGTTCGTGATGGCGCCGACCTTCCAGAAGGTGAACGCGGCCGCGCTCTCGCCCTACCTCGACGACCAGATCACCGGCTCGGAGGCGATGGATCGCGGCACCGGCCCGGTGCTGCAGTTCCTCCTCAAGCAGACCCGGCCCGACGACCTGCGCCTCTTCTACGAGCTGTCGGGCACGGAGCGGCCGACGCGGGCGGAAGAGGTGCCGCTGCAGATCGCCGTGCCGGCCTTCATGGTCTCGGAGTTGACGACCGCCTTCAGGATGGGGCTGTTCCTCTTCATTCCCCTCCTGCTCATCGACCTGCTGGTCAGCGCGGTGCTGATGGCGCTGGGCATGATGATGGTGCCGCCGACGCTGGTGTCGCTGCCGTTGAAGGTGGGGATCTTCCTGTTGGCAGATGGCTGGCACCTGCTGGTGCAGTCACTGGTTCGGAGCTTCGGATGAACGGGGAATCGGTCGGGCAGCTGTTCCGCGAGGGCATGATGTTGCTGGCGGTGGTCGGCGGGCCGCTGCTGGGAGGGCTGTTGGTGGTGGGCCTGGTGGTCGGCGTGCTGCAGTCGGCGACGCAGATTCAGGAGCCCTCGGTCGGGGCCGTGCCGCGCGTCGCGACGATCGTGCTGCTCTCGGTGTTCCTCGGCCCGTGGATGATGGAGCGCCTGTCGCTCTTCCTGCGCATGTCGATGGAACGCATGGCGAACCACTGAACGGGAACGAGGGACCGAATTGCTACCGATACCACTCGTCCTCGGCTTCTTCCTGGTCCTGACGCGGATCTCCGCGCTGATCGGCACGGCGCCGATCCTCAGCTCGCGGTCGATCCCCATGCGGATCAAGGCGACGCTCTCGCTCGTCCTCTCGCTGGTGGCCTTCAGCGCCGCGGGCCTGCCCCGCATCGACGTGCCCTCGAACTTCGGCGCGCTGATCGGCCTGGTCCTCTCGGAGCTCGCGGTGGGGCTCGCCGCCGGCCTGTCCTCGCGGCTGGTGCTCGACGCGGCGCAGTTCGGAGGCCAGACCGCAGGCGCCTCGATGGGCATCGGCTTCGGGCAGACGTTGAACCCGAACTCCGGCGCCGACTCGACGACGATGGGCGAACTCTACGGGGCCCTCGCGCTCGGGGTGGCGCTGAGCCTGGGCGTCCACACCGAAGCGATCGCGTGGATCGTCCGGAGCCTGAAGGAGGTCCCGCCCGGGGGCACCATCGACGTGATCAGCCTCTCTTCGGCGATGATCCGCCAGGTGATCTTCGCGGTGACGCTGGCGATCCGCGTGGCCTACCCCCTCTTCGCGGCGTCGTTGTTCGGCTACGCGATCCTCGGGCTGCTGGGCAAAGCCTCCCCCCAGCTGTCCATCTCGAACCTCGGCTTCGGCGTCTCGATCCTCTGCGGCGGGGGCGCGCTGTACCTCGTGGCTCCCGAAGGCGCGCGCCTGTGCGCCCAGGCAGCCCTGGTCGTCTTCTCCCGGAGCTGACCTGTGTCCGACGAATCCGAGACGGAAGAGGAGGCCCGGACGGAAGCCCCCAGCGAGCGGCGGCTCCAGCAGTCCTTCGAGCAAGGCGACATCGCGCTGTCCCACGAGCTGGTGACGACCGGGGCCTTCGTGCTGGGCATCGCGGCGCTCTTCGCGTCGGCGGCCGCGTTCCAGAACCGGCTGGTGCGGCTGGTCACCGAGACCACGACGCTGGTGGCGACTGCGCCGTTCGGGTCGCTCCCCTCGATGCTGGTGCCCATCATCTTGCCGGTGGCCATCGTGCTCACCGCGATGGCGGTCGGGGCGATCGCCCTCACCTTCGTGCAGACGCGCGGCCACCTGTGGAGCGACCGCGTCACGCCCGACTTCTCTCGCACCTTCTCGCTGAAGCGCCTCACCCAGCTCTTCTCGAAGGACTTCCTGATCGATCTCGGCCTCGGCCTGGTGAAGGTCGCGGCGGTCGGCTGGGCGTGCTGGGGCGTGCTGAAGATCGAGCTGCTGACGGTGAACAAGCTCGGGCTCGCGGCGCCCGGTGACGCGCTGGGCGGGCTGTTCCGCTCGCTGTGGAAGATCGGGTTCCGCGGCGTGGGGCTGCTGACGATCTTCGCCGCCGTGAACTTCGCGCTGACGAAGTGGCGCTACACGAAGAAGCACCGCATGACGAAGGAAGAGGTCAAGCGGGAGATGCGCGAGGACGAAGGCGACCCGATGTTCCGGGGCCTGCGCAAGCGCAAGCACCGCGAGATGGCCAAGCGCAACGCGATCGCCGAGACGAAGCAGGCCGACGTGCTGCTGGTCAACCCGACACACATCTCGATCGCCATCCGCTACCGCAAAGACGAGAGCGGCGCGCCCCGGGTGCTGGCGAAGGGCAAGGGCGTGCTGGCCGAGGCGATGCGCGACGTCGCCCGCAGCAACGGCATTCCCATCGTCCAGGACATCCCGCTGGCGCGACTGCTCTTCAAGAAGGTCAAGGTGGGCGGCGCGGTGCCAGCCGACACCTACAAGGCCGTCGCCGCGATCCTCGCCTTCGTCTACCGGATCACCGGCAAGACAGCCGCGGTCGCCGGCAGCCCCCCGTAGGGACGGGAGGTCGAAGGCACCCAGCGAGGTCGCGGGCGATGCCAGTTCGAGGTCGCACCGCACCCGCTCATGGGGCCGCCCAGGCCCGCTCGAACGAGAAGGACCCCCGGAACTGCTGAGCGCCGAGGGCGGTGCAGCCTTTGCATCTGCGACCTGGACCGATGGGAATCCTGAACAGGCAGAGTCTGGCCGTGCGCATCGTCGTGCTGGTGATCATCGCGTGCGGGCTCGCCAGCGTGGTTCTGGGCTGGCTGCTGGTGCGCTTCCGCAACGAGCTCCTCGAAGCACGATCCGACATGCCGCGCGTCGCTGTGGAAGCCGCGGTCTCCCAGATCGCCTGGTTCGAGGCGCAGGAGGCTTCGGGGGCGATGACCCGAGAGCAGGCGCAGCGCGGCGCGCTCGAGGTGGTCAAGCGCGAGCGCTTCGAGGGCAAGAACTACGTGTGGATCAACGACGTCACCCCGCGAATGGTGATGCACCCCATGGACCCGTCGCTCGACGGGAAGGATCTCTCGACCCGCGCCGACCCCAACGGCAAACGGCTGTTCATCGAGATGGTGGAAGGGGTGCGCCGCAGCCCGACCCACGAGGCGCACGTCGACTACCTCTGGCCGAAGCCGGGTGAGAGCCGGCCGGTGCCCAAGGTGTCGTACGTGAAGCTGATGCCCCAGTGGGGCTGGGTGGTGGGCGCGGGCGTCTACACCGACGAAGTGCGGGCCGTGGTCAACGAGGTGGTGGGCAAGGCGCTGATCGTCGCGCTGGCGGTGCTGGTGGCCGTCCTGCTGCTCTCGATCTGGATCGCGAGGCTCGTCTCGGAACCGCTGAAGCGTGCCATCGCGGCGCTCAACGAGGGCAGCAGCCACGTGACCGACGCCTCCGGCTCGGTGGCGGAGATCTCCGAGTCGCTCGCGGTGGGTGCCTCGTCGTCGGCAGCCGCGTTGCAACAGTCGAACGCCGCGATGAGCCACGTCTCGACGCGCACGAAGCAGAACGCCGTGGGCGCGGACCAGGTGCAGGCGCTGATGCGCTCGACGACCGAGCAGGTCGAGGCCGCCACGCGGGGGCTCGAGGCGGTCGCCACCCACATGCAGGGCGTGAGCGACACGGGTCGCCAGGTGGGGAAGATCGTCAAGGCCATCGACGACATCGCCTTCCAGACCAACCTCCTGGCCCTCAACGCCGCGGTGGAAGCAGCGCGCGCCGGAGAGGCAGGCATGGGCTTCGCGGTGGTCGCCGAGGAGGTGCGCTCGCTCGCGCTGCGCTCGGCCGAGGCCGCCAAGAGCACCGAGGCGCTCATCGAACGCACGGTCGTCGGCATCACCGAGGGCACCCGTCTGGTCAGCGTGAGCAACCGGGACTTCGGGGCCATCGCGCGCACCGTGCGGGAAGTCAGCGTGCTGGTCTCGGGCATCGCCACGGCCTCGAGTGAGCAGTCGGCCAACATTCACGAGGTGGGCACCGGCCTGAGCGCGATCGACGGCACGACCCAGCGCACCGCCGCCAGCGCCCAGGAGATCGCCAGCGCAGCCCAGGAACTCAGCGCCCAGGCCGACTCGCTGCGCGAGGTCGTCGATTCGATTCAGCAGCTCGTCGAAGGTGAGCGCCGGGCCGCCTGAACGAACCGCGGAGGCGACGCGATCAGGCCTGGTACTCGAGGCCCAACAGCGCCTGCGCACAGTGCCTGCATGCCCCAGACGTGAGCTCCGTCGTCACCTCACCGCAGTACTGACACACCTGCTGCGGCCGGTTTTCGAGCTGCGTGCCGAGCGTGACCCAGGCTTGCACCAGTGGGGCCACGCTCGCCTCGGGCACGCCGTCGAGTTCCGCGACACCGATGACGGAGCGCAGCGTGCCCCGCAGACTCGGGTGCACCCAACCGTCCGTCACCCGCGAGAGCACCAGCGTCTCGCCCTCCAGCGCCAGGTGGAGTTCACCGCGCTGACAACCGCCGAAGCGCGTCGCGAAGCCGAGCGCCTCGCACGCCCGCCCGAGCTGCTGTGACCGCGAGGGCGGCGCACTGACGAGCTGTTCCGGCGGGCCAGCGCAGTCGCCCCCCGCGCCCTCGGCCTCCAGCACCGTCGCGCGCTCGTCGAAGCGCGCCTTGTTCTTCGCCGACAGGGGCCTCGTCGATGCGAGCACCCGGTCGAATTCGACGACCGAGGCGGCGATCTGCGCTCCCGCACGCGCCGAGGGACCACCGACGAGCAGCACCCACGCGCCGTTCGCGCGCACCAGCGGGCCCGGGGACGTCACCTCGAGGACACGCAGTCCCGCTTCGAGCCGCACGCCGCCATCGAACCCGGTCTGCCGCACGGGTGCCGGAAGCGATGCCGCGAGCAGCGCCGGCCAGTCTCCGTCCCCCAGCGCCGCAGCGATCGCCGGCACCGGCGGGTTGAAGAACGCGTCGAGTTCCGAGGTACGCACGAGCACGAACGACACCTCGCGGCCCGAACCCAGCCGATCGCGGAGCCGGGCCAGCCGCGCCGGATCGAACGGATCGTCGATGGCGACGCGCCCGTCCACGAGCCAAACCGCGCGATCGGCCCCCAGGGAGCGGTACCTCGGGCCCGCCTCGCGCCGCAAGACGAAGAGGTCACCCAGCGTCGTGATCGGCAACTTCGATTCCCGCCCCAGCAGCTCGACGAGCGCGGACTCCGTCGCAAGGTGGCTCGAGACCAATTGGCGCAACAGCGGCGCCCCGCCCTCCGGGAACTGCGCCTCGAGCGACTGGAGTTCGACCGCAGAGACGAGCCCCGCACTGCGAACGACCTCGAAGAGGCTCACTGCCACGAGGGCTCCGAGCACACCGCGGCGAGTGAGGATCGAGCAGACATCCGGGGCTGCATCTCTTCTGTGATCGCCGCCAACCGCAAGCGAACTGCACCGGACCTCGGGGCCGACGTCCACGCGCACTTGAGCCATGGACGTTGCGCGGCTTCGTACGTACGGAGCGCTCATGCGCTACCGGCCGTTGACCCTGCTGCTGACCTGCCTCGCCGCGACGGGGTTCGCCCAGGTCGTACCGCCGCGTTCCTTCTTCACCCTGCCCTCGTCGAATGGTCACGGCGCGGTGCTGGTCGACGCGCGCACCGGCAAGGTGACGCACTTCCGCGAACACCTCTCCGCGACGGAGGAACCGGTGATCGACGCGACCGGCCAGGAAGTCTGGACGGCCGGCCAGCCACAGATCGTCGCCGCCCGCGGCCTGCTCTTCGACGCGTACTTCGGCCTCCGCGCCGGAGGACAGCAGCGTTGGCTCACCAGCACGCCCGTCGACGCGAGCGGCTACGCGACGGCGGCCCCTTCTCCCCGCGCAGGCAGCGGCGTCATCACCCTGACCCAACGCGCGCTCGGCCTCACCCTCACCACCTCGGTCTTCGCCCCGCAGCGCCTCGAGCACGCGTCGTGGACGATGGTGCTCTGCGCGAAGAACGAAGGCACCACGGCGGTCGGGGGTGTCAGCGTCTTCACGCTCCAGAACCTGCACCTCGGCTCCGGCCGTCCCGGCGTGATGACCCCGCTCTCGCCCAACGGAGAGACCGTGCTCGTCTCGACCCGCGGCGACGTCTTCGAGCGCGCCTTCGCGGGCGTGGTGGGCACGCGCCCGCTCGGCACCGCGCGGATCACTGCCTGGAACGCTTCGACCCCCCAGGGCCAGAACGGCTACGCGATCGTCCAGAACACCGCCGGTGACTTCACGACGGTGAGCGGAACCCTCGCCACCGCCGACGACTGGGTGACCGGCCTGCAGTTCGACCTCGGCACGCTCGCGGCCGGCGCGGAGCAGTGCGTGGGCAGCGTCGCGGCGCACCACGGCGATCCCTTCGCCAACGCGACCGTCGAAGGCTGGCTCGATGCCTACGTCGGCACCTCGACGGCCCGCGCGCTGCTCGACGCAGAGATCGCCGGGTGGGCCACCTTCCAGCAAGCGCTGAGGATCCCCGCGGGGCTCTCGGTCGACGAGGCCGCGACGGCCCGCCAATCGGCCGCGGTGCTCGCGATGGCCCAGGTAAAGGAGCACGAGACGTACCTCCGCGAGTTCCTCACCCACGACGGCGAGGCGCGCTTCACCCGCTTCCGCACCGCCGACGGAGGCACCTCGCTCCCCGCGACGATTCAACACCGCGGCCAGGGCGCCGTGCTGGCCAGCCTCCCGCCGGGGGAATGGACGTACACCTGGGTTCGCGACGGTGCCTACGCCGCGGTGGCGATGGCTGAGCTCGGGCTCACCACCCAGTCCCGCGAGGCGCTGCGCTTCGTGCTCGACGCCGAGGGCGGCCGCTTCCAGACGTGGAACGAGCTGCGCCCCACCCTGCCGCCGTACGTTGTCAGCCTCACCCGCTACCAGGGCTTCGGCGTCGAGGAGACCGACTTCAACGCCTTCGGCCCCAACCTCGAGTTCGACGGGCTCGGGCTCGTGCTCTGGGCGCTGCGCGAGCACGAGCGCCGCACCCAGGACACCACCCTCGTCGACGCGCGCTGGAACGACGTCGCCACGAAGATCGCCGATCCGCTGATCGCCCTCGTCGATCCCGCGACCGGCCTGCTGCGCCCCGACTCGTCGATCTGGGAGACGCACTGGAACGGCCGCCAGCGCACGTGGACCTACTCGAACCTCACGGCGGCGCGTGGGCTGTGCGACGCGGCCGCGCTCGCGACGCGAAGGAACGACCCGGTCCGCGCCGACCGCTACCGCACCGCGGGCCTCGCGCTCCGTCGCGCCATCGCCACGCACCTGACGGACTCCGCGGGCGCGCTCGCGTCGAACGCCGAGGAGCTCGCGACCGGCTCCGGCTACTTCGACGCCGCCGTCCTCGAGGGCCTCGCGATGGGTCTCTTCAAGCCCGACGGCCGCATCGCCGGGGCGACCCTCGACGCGCTCGACCGCCAGCTCCGGGTGCGCTTCGGCCCAGGCTGGGCACGCAACGACGACCGCAGCGATCACCAAAACCAGGCCGACACTTCGCCCTGGGGCAGCGAGTACGACAGCGCCGAGTGGAGCTTCATCGATCTCCGCGGCGCCGCCTCGATGCGCGCCGCCGGCCGCACCACCCGCGCCGACGCGCTCCTCTCGTGGGTGACGCGGCAGACCAACGCCAACGCCGAGCTGGTACCCGAGACCTGGGACGAGGCGACCGGCGCCTGGAAGTTCAACGCGCCGATGGTCGGCTTCGGCTCAGGGGTCTACGTGCTCGCCCTCGCCCAGCGCGCCGCCGGAGCGCCCGAAGCCGCGTGTGGGGTCTTCTTCGAAGACGAGCCCGTCCCCGACGCGGGAACGACGCCCACCCCGTCCGACGCCGGCCAGGCTGACGGAGGCACCGGCCCCACGCCTCCGACACCGGGGTGTGGGTGCTCGACCTCTGCCGCCGCACCGCTCCTGTTGCTCCTGGCGCTCGCCCGCCGGCGCTGAAGTCGCCGACCCCGCGTGACGAAAGTGGATCAGACGAGGGGCAAGCCTTCGCCGACCACGTGTCCCGGGTGCGATCGCCCTGGAGCCCCGTGCCCGCTGCCTCCCCGCGACGGGCGTCGTCAGGCGCTTGTCATGGGTCAAAACACCAGTCGCATTCATGACGCGAAGTCTCTGGCGACCCCGAGTTGCAGGGGTTCCGAAGTGACCTAAGCGTAGGAAACACCTCACGAAACACCTGTGGTGCGCCCCTTGCTCAGAGGGGTCGCGTGAACGCCGTCGCCCCAGCCCAGACGAAAGTGCCCGCGGAGGCCTTCCTCGCGCTGGCCGTGCTCGGGGTGCTGGCGATCCTCATCGTGCCCCTGCCCGCGCCGTTGCTCGACGGGCTGCTCGCGCTCAACGTCGCGCTCTCGGTGTTGATGCTGCTGGTCGCGCTGGGCCTCACCCGGCCGATGGAGTTCTCGGTCTTCCCGTCGCTGCTCCTCCTCACCACGCTCTTCCGCCTCGCGCTCAACGTCGCCACCACGCGCCTCATCCTGCTCGATGGGGGCAAGGGCGCCGGCTCCGCGGGTCACGTGATCGAGGCCTTCGGGCGCTTCGCCGTGGGCGGCAGCATCATCGTCGGCACCGTCATCTTCCTCATCCTCCTGGTGGTGAACTTCTCGGTGATCACCAAGGGCTCGGGCCGCGTGTCCGAGGTCGCCGCGCGCTTCACCCTCGACGCCCTGCCCGGCAAGCAGATGTCGATCGACGCCGACCTCGCCGCGGGGGTGATCGACGACAAGCAGGCCCGCGACCGCCGCACCAACCTCGCCCGCGAGACCGAGTTCTACGGGGCCATGGACGGCGCCTCGAAGTTCGTGCGCGGGGACGCCGTCGCCGGCCTCTTCATCACCGCGATCAACATCGTCGGCGGCCTGCTCGCCGGCATGCTGCGCGATCACCTCCCGCTCAGCCGCGCCGTCGAGGCGTACACCGTGCTCACCATCGGTGACGGGCTGGTCACCCAGATGCCCTCGCTCCTCGTCTCTACCGCCGCCGGCGTGCTGGTGACGCGGGTCGAAGGCGCCGACCTCGGCAGCCAGGTGTCCGGGCAGATCTTCGGCAGCCACCGCGCCCTCAAGTACTCGAGCTACGTGCTGGGCCTGCTCGCGCTGATCCCCGGGCTCCCTGCGATGGCCTTCGCCCCGCTCGCCATCGGCGCCTTCATCGCCGCCCGCCGCATCGAGAAGAAGGCGCTCGACGCCGCGAAGGCGCCCAAGCGACCCCTCGACGAGAAGGCCAGGGGCGAACAGAAGATCTCCGACCTCCTCGCCCTCGACGCGCTGGAGCTCGAGGTCGGCTACGGCCTGCTCCCGGCCATCGACCTCGACAAGGGCGGCGAGATCCCCGGGCGGGTCACCGCGCTGCGCAAGCAGCTCGCCTCCGACCTCGGCATCGTCCTCCCCTCGGTGCACCTGCGCGACAACCTGCGCCTCGAGCCCAACGAGTACCGGGTGAAGATCCGCGGCCTCGAGATCGGCAAGGGCATCGCCCACCTCGGCCGCCTCATGTGCCTCGAGCCCTCGGGCGGCACGCCGATCATCGACGGCATCCCCGGCAAGGACCCCGCCTTCGGGCTCCCCTCGGTGTGGGTCACCACCGATCAACGCGCCGCCGCCGAAGCGAAGGGCTACACGCTGGTCGACGCCTCCTCGGTGCTCACCACCCACCTGTCCGAGCTCATCCGCCGCAACGCCCACGAGCTCGTCGGCCGCCAGGAAGTGCAGGAGCTCCTCGGCGCCTGCGCCAAGGAAGCCCCCAAGCTCGTCGAAGACTCGGTGCCCGGCGCGATCACCCTCGGCGAGCTGGTGCGCGTCGTCCGCGGGCTGCTCCGCGAGGGCATCTCGGTGCGCGACCTGCGCAGCATCCTCGAGGCCGTCGCCGACGCTGCGCCCCGCAGCAAAGACGCCCACTTCCTCATCGAGCAGGTGCGCCGCCGCCTCGCCCGCCAGATCACCGCCCGCATCACCGAGAACGGCGTGCTCTTCGCGCTGACGATGGATCGGCAGACCGAAGACATCTTGCGCCAGTCGTTGGGCCACAACGACGGCGAGCCCACCCTCGCCCCCGACATCAACACCGCCCGCGCGCTGATCGCCTCTCTCGAGAACCGCGCCGCCGCGCTCGCCGCCCAGGGCCGCTCCGCCGTGGTGCTCGCCCCCGCCGATCTCCGCCGCGCGGTCTTCGAGTTCGCCAGCCGCTTCGTCCCCGATCTCTTCGTCGTGTCGGCGCGTGAGCTGGCGCCGGGTACCACCATCGAACCCGCAGGCACCATCTCCGTCGTCAGCTGAGGCCACCCATGAGCACGTTCCGCACCTTCCGAGCTCCCGACACCCGCAGCGCCCTGGCCATGGTGAAGGCCTCGCTCGGCTCCGACGCGATCATCATCGCCACCCGCGAGGTCGAGAACGGGCTCTTCCGCCCGAAGGAGATCGAGGTCACCGCCGCGCTCCCCGAGGCGCCCGCCCAGCCGAAGGCGCCCGCCGTCGCCGCCTACATCCCGGCCCAGGTCCCGCTGCGCACCGCCGCGCGAACCACCGACATGCAGGCCGCCCTCACCTCGCTCACCGAGGGCCCCCGGCCGTCCGCGCCCGTCGTCGCCAACGCCAACGCCGAGCAGCGCCTCGAGTCGAAGGAGCAGTTCTCCAGCCTGCGCTCCTCGATGGAGGAGATGCGCCGCGAGATGCGCCGCATGGGCAGCCAGGTGCGCATGGAACGGGAACTCCAGCTCCCCCCGCCCGCCGCCGAGCTGCTGACCCTGCTGGTGAACCGCGGCGTCGAAGACGCGCTGGCCGAAGAATGCGTGCGGCAGGCCGTCGAGCAGGCGCCCAACCTGAACCCCGCCACCCTGCAGGCTGCGCTCCGCGCCGCGCTCTCGGAACGCGTCGTCTCTGCGCGCGCCCCGTGGCTCGCCGACGGCCACCGCCGCATCATCGGCATCGTCGGCCCCACCGGCGTCGGCAAGACCACCTCGCTGGCGAAGATCGCCGCCCGCGCCCTGATGGAGACCAAGCAGAAGGTCGCCCTCATCACCATCGACACCTACCGCATCGGCGCCAGCGAGCAGCTCGCCCGCTACGGCGAGATCATGGGCGTGCCCACCTTCGTGGCCCGCGACCGCCTCGAGCTGACCCGCGCCATCGAGAAGTGCA
The DNA here is from genome assembly GCA_038248085.1 of Myxococcales bacterium. Taxonomy (GTDB): domain Bacteria; phylum Myxococcota; class Myxococcia; order Myxococcales; family Myxococcaceae; genus Archangium_A. The sequence continues at coordinate 13,139 of JBBRUE010000028.1, forward strand.
GCAACGCCGACCTCGTGCTCATCGACTCCGCCGGCCGCTCGGTCAGCGAGGCCGTCGCGCGGCAGGCCGAGCTGCTCCGCACCGTCGAAGGCATCTCGCTCTACCTCACCCTGAGCGCCTGCAGCGGCGCGCGCGAGATGGCCGCCGCCGCCGACCGCTACCGCTCGCTGGCACCCGAGCGGTTGATCGTCACCAAGGTCGACGAGGCCATCGGCCCCGGCAGCCTGCTCTCGGCGTCGGTGCGCATCGGCCAGCCGATCGTCGCGGTCTCCGACGGGCAGCGCGTGCCGGAAGACATCCACTCCCTCTCCGGCCCCGAGCTGATCGAGCTGGTGCTGGGCACGCAGTCGCGCACCGCGGCGGGGGCTCGCTGATCATGGACAACCAGGCGAACGGCTTGATGGAAGTGATGAAGGACCAGCGGCGCTCCAAGCGGGCCCTGCGCGTCATCGGGGTCACCAGCGGCAAGGGCGGCGTGGGGAAGACGAACGTCGCGGCCAACCTCGCGGTGATCGCCGCCAAGCAGGGCCAGCGGGTGCTGATCATCGACGGCGATCTCGGCCTGGCCAACGTGGAGATCATCTACGGCATCCGCCCGAAGTACCACCTGGGCCACCTGCTCGAAGGCGACCTCTCGCCGCGCGACGTGCTCGCCATCGGGCCGGCTGGGGTGAAGGTGCTCCCCGCGGGCAACGGCCTGCAGGCGCTCTCCCGCCTCGACGACGGCCAGCGCCTGCGCCTGGTCAGCGCCCTCGAGGAGATCGAAGACGACTTCGACGTGGTCTTCCTCGATTCCGGCGCCGGCATCGGGGACAACGTGGTGTTCTTCATCGGCGCCGCTCAAGAGGCGCTGCTGGTGGTGAGCCCCGAGCCGACCTCGCTCACCGACGCCTACGCCACCATCAAGGTGCTCTGCCAGGACGCGGGGGTGCGCCAGTTCGACGTGGTGGTGAATCAGGCCGGCAACGAGGCCATGGCGCGCGACATCTTCGACAAGCTCTCGGCCGTCGCCGGCCGCTTCCTCGACGCCCGCGTGCGCTGGCTGGGCTGGGTGCCTCGCGACGAGAACGTGCACCGCGCGGTGATGGCCCAGCGGCCGCTGGTCGAGCTCTTCCCCACCTCTCCCGCCACCCGCGCGCTCAACGGCATCGCCGACGCGCTCCTCCACGAGCCTCCACCGACGCAGCTCGATGGTGGCCTCAAGTTCCTCTGGAGCCGATTGCTCCGCGAGTCTCGCGCCGCCTGACCGGAGTCCCCATGCATCGCGCCGCACTCAGCTACGCCACGTCCGCTCCTGCCCCCCGCCTCAACGACGAGGCCGTCGTCCGCACCTGGGCTCACCTCATCGACCGGGTCGCCCGCCGCATCTCGGCGCGCACCGCCAACACCGTGCAGCCCGGCGACCTGTGGAGCGTCGGCGCCCTCGGGCTCATCGACGCGTACCACCGCTTCGATCCCGCCCGCGCGGTCAAGTTCGAGAGCTTCGCCGAGCACCGCATTCGCGGCGCGATGATCGACGAGCTGCGCGAGATGGATCACCTGCCCCGCCGCATGCGCGCCGACGCCGACCGGGTGCGCAAGGCACGCGTGCACCTCGGCAACACCCTGGGCCACGAGCCGACCACCGAAGAAGTGGCGCTGCACCTCGGCCTCTCGGTCGAAGACATCGACACCCTCGAGGCCGTGGCTGCGCCCGCCGCAACGCTGTTGCCGGAGCTCGCCATCCCCAGCCTCGACTCGCTCCAGGACGAGCAGATCGATCACGCCCAGCGCGTGCGCCGCATGACCGCGGCGATCGAGACCCTCAACGTGCGCCTGCAGACCGTGCTCTCGCTGCACTATGTCGAGGGCTTCACCTACAAGGAGATCGCCGGCGCGCTGCAGGTCAGCGAGGCCCGCGTGTGCCAGCTCCACGGCGAGGCGGTGAAGAAGCTCAAGGTCGTGCTCCTCGAGGAAGAGGGGGAAGACGACGACGAGGCTCCGGCCCCCGCGAGGGATTGAGCGGGGTCAGGAGGGAGACCTGACGTGCTACACGCGCGCGCGTGAGGATCTCCGTCGCGCTCGCGCTGCTCTCGCTGCTCGCTGCCTGTGAACCGACCGCGCCCGCCCCGGTGGACGACGCCGGCCAGGCCGAGGTCCCCGACGCCGGCGCCCCGGACGCGGGGATCCTCGACGCGGGGAACAAGGCCGACGCCTGCGCCTCGACCTTCGGGGCCCTCTTCACCAACGCCTTCGGCCGGGCCGACGGCACCGTGGTGGCGGTGGTGCCTCCCGCCTGGCAGTGCCCGCTGCCCAACGCCGATCACGTCGTCATCCAGGTGAGCATCGACGGCGGCGTGCAGCGCCTCGTGGTCAACGTGAAGTCGGACTTCGGCGACCCGAAGGTGCTCTTCCGGGTGATCTCCGCGCCGCTCCCGGCGCCCGCCTACGCCGAGGGCTGGCACCCGGGCGTCACGCTCGACTACCCGTCGATGGGCCTGCACAGCGACGCCGGTTGGGAGTTGCTCGATCTCGAGCAGGCCGCCAGCCGCGTATACGACGCGGTGATCGTCGGGGCGCCGCTCTCGGTCTACGCCACCAGCAGCGGCGGCAGCTACGCGGGCAGCGCCCACAAGGTCCACCGCAACGGCCAGCAGAACGACGGGGCGATCGTCGTCGACCCGACCGGCGCCCAGCCGACCTGGCTGCTCTTCCACTTCGCCACCCAGGCCTTCTGAGGCCTCACTTCGCCTTGTCGAGCCGGGTGTAGAGCGGGTTGAGCTGCGGGTGCGGAATGCGGTCGGCGTAGCACTCCTCGCCGAGGTCGAAGAGCGTGCCGTCGAGCTCTTCTTCGGCCCCCTTCACCTCGGCCTCCTTGGCGCCGATCACCGCGTCGAGCTCCTTCATCTTCGCTTCGTGGTCGTGCTGGTGCTCCTCGAACTCGTCCTCCATCTCGAGGATGCGCTTGTGCGCGAGGATGCCCTGCGCGCCGACCTGGCCGGGTCGCGGCGTCAGCACCTGGTTGAACTCCCACTCGAGCTCTTCGATGTTGCGCTGCTCCCGCATGATGTGGAGCCGCGTCTTCTTCAGGTTCTCGCGTGAGAGGTTGATCTTCTTCACGTCGTGGCCTTCGCGGATCTCCATCTCCTTGTGGGTGACCTCCGCGCGCTTCATCGAGTCCTTCTGGTAGCGGAAGGCCGCCTTGAGCGACGACAGCCGCTTCTTCATGTCGCGCGAGCGACCCTCGACGCCCAGCACCGCGCCGCGCCACTTGGTGATGATCGCCTTCTGCTCGATCTTCTCGGCCTGCTGCGCTTCCTGGAAGTCCTGCCAGGCGCCGTCCTCCTGGTTCATCTCCTCCTCGAGCGCCTCCATCTCCTCGCGCAGAGCGAGCACCGCGTCTTCGGCGGCGAAGACGTGCTCCAAGGCGCGGGGCGGGCGCTTCGCCTCCGAGAGGTGCTCACGCGCGAGATCTCCGAGCTGGAAGATGAGTTCGTCGTACGACTCCTTGGCCATAGGGGAGTCAATCTACCCAACGACCGCCGAGCGTCACCACGAAAGCCGTGACAGCCCCAGCCCTGCGCCGGCGAGCGCCGCCACCACCGGCGCCCAGCGCGCCCCCCGGAAGACCCGCGGCCGGCGACGGAGCATCACCCCCAACGCCAGCGCCACCACGCCGGAAACGCCGATCACCAGCGACGCTCCCGCGGCCAGGCCGAGCACGGCAGGCCACGCCCCACCGCCTCCGCGCGCGCCCAACGCCGCCCCGAGGAGCCCGGCCAGCACCAGCGGAGGATCCTTCGCCGCGGCCGCGCCGATCGCCACCAGCACCAGCACCGCCGTCGGCCCGAGCCACTCGCCGGGGAACCAGCTCCCGACGGCCATCGTGCCCACCAGCAGCGCCAGCGCGACGAGCCCGCGTCGCCAGGCCCGCCCCGCGCCGAGCACCGCGCCCAGCGCGCCGAGCGCCACGAGCGTGAGCAGGCGCCGCAGGCCGGCATCGAAGCCCGCGCGGAACCCGGCGGCGTCCCAGCTCCCCGGAGGGGGCGGCCGGGGGACGGTGATCGCCGTCAACGAGCCCTGGGCGAACCCGCGGCCCCTGCCCTCGCCGTCGAGCTGGCTGCCCAGCACCACCCGGTAGTTCGCTGGCAGCACGCGGAGGATCCGGAAGTCCTGCCGCAGCTCGCCCTCGCCGCAGCGGAAGCGGCCCACCAGCTCCACGAAGCCCTCGCGCAGAAAGGCGCGGGCGTCGAGCCGCTCGCACCCCTTCCCCCCGGCGCCGAGCGGCATCTCGTCCCACACGCCGGCCGACAGGGCCTTCTGTTTCGCGTCGAGGTCCTCCTGCGAGAGCGCCTGGTCCCCGTCGGCGTCGACCGGGGCCAGCATCGAGAGCGTGGCGAAGGTCAGGGTGACGCGCTCGATCAGCACCCCCGGCGCGTCGCCCGGCGTCACCAGGACGTAGATCAGGTCGGCGTCGTGCGCGCGCGCCGCGGCCGCCGTCAACACCACGAAGAGGAGGGCCGCGCGCACGCCCCCGTTTCCCGCGCGGTCGCGCGGCTTTCAAGCTCGCAGTGATTGGGGTATTCGCAAAGGCACATGCGTGTGGGGGTCACAGGCGTCTCGTCGGATCTTGGTCGTGGTCTGTTGCCCCGGCTGGAGGCAGATCCCCTCGTCGACTCGATCGTCGTCTTCGACGTGGCCCGGCCGGCGCAGACCACCCGGAAGAGCACCTTCGTGCGCGTCGATCTCACCCGCCCCGGCACCGACGAAGATCTCACCCGCGCCTTCCGCGAGCAGAAGGTCGACGTGCTCTTCCACCTCGCCTTCGTCAACTCGCGCGTCCACGGCGCGGCCTTCGCCCACGAGCTGGAGGTCATCGGCTCGATGCACATCCTCGCGGCGGCCCAGGCGGTCGGGCTCCCGCGGCTCGTCATTCCCTCGCTGACCGCCCTCTACGGCGCGCGCCCCAACGGGCCGGCGCTGTGCAACGAGACGCACCCGCTGCGGGGCGAGGGGGTTCGCTTCGTCACCGACCGCGTCGAGGTCGAGCACCACATCGAGCAGTTCGCCGAGCGCAACCCCGACATCCACGTGGTGGTGCTGCGCTTCGCGCCCATCGTCGGGGCGACGGCTGACAACCCGTTCACCCGGCTGCTGCGCACGGGCTTCGTTCCGACGGTCCTCGGCTTCGACCCGCTCTGGCAGGTGGTGCATGAAGACGACGCGGTGAGCG
>JBBRUE010000029.1:0-18220 GCA_038248085.1 Myxococcales bacterium
CGCAACGGCGAGGCGGTGCAGCTGCGCGATCGCCTCACGGCGCTGGGCCTCAACGCGGAGGACATCGGGGTGATGGTGCGCCGCGCGACGCGCCTGTCGAACAACGACGTCGGCAACTTCGCCGACCCCGACCCGGCGCGCTTCCTCGACAACACCTGGAAGCTGCTCCCGGAGACCAACCCCTCGCTCCACACGCCGACGACCTACAGCGTGCGCGACTACCGGGTGGCGCTGATGAAGATGGAGGGCTTCCTCTCGAAGCTCCCGCCCGACCGCGTGTTCCATACCTGGGGCGGCGAGCCGTCGCAGGCCGAGCACGAGCGCCGCATCGCCTGCGCCGCGCGGAACATCGACCTCGCGGTGCGCTACATGCGCTGCAAGCTGTACTCGTCGACGGTGGTCGAAGCGCTGGCCTACGAGTCGGGGGGTGACGCCCCGCTCCCCTACTTCCTCGGCGGCACGCCCGACTTCCCCGGCGCACACATGAAGCGGCTCGAGCAGTTTCTCCCCGAGCCCACGATGTCGCGCGAAGACCTCATCGACCCCGAGATGCGCCAGCTGCTGCAGGGCGGGCGTTCGACGAGCTCGAGCTTCGACATCGCCCCCTCGCCGGTGGCCGACTACCTCTACGTCTCGCTGGGCGAAGCGCGGTTGATGAAGGGCTTCGCCGAAGCGAAGACGCTGTGGGACGCCACCATCTCACCCCGCGTCTTCCTCTCGTTGCAGCCGCGCGAGCCGATGCTGGCCATCGCCCGGGCCACCATCGAGATGGCGCCGACGCGCGCCGGCGCGCTCACCGAGTTGATGAAGCTGCTCTGACACGCGCCTTTGGGGGCGAGGGCGGAAGCGGTGTAAGTCGCGGCGGCCATGAGCATCCCCGTTCCCCCGGTCCCCTCGTTTCCTCCTGCTGAATTCACGCTCACCTCGGTCAAGGGCCTCTCGGCCTCCGGCGTGCGCTCGGGCATCAAGGCCAGCGGCAACGCCGACGTCGCGCTCCTCGTCGCGGACGCGCCGATGGCCTGCGCCGGGCTCTTCACCCAGAACCACTTCGCGGCCGCGCCGGTCCTTCTCTCGAAGGCGCACCTGGTGCGCTCGGGCGGGCTGGTGCGGGCGGTGATCGTCAACTCCGGCAACGCGAACGCGTGCACCGGCGCGCAAGGGGACAAGGACGCGCTCGAGATGTGCGACCGCGTGGCGAAGGCCCTCGCGTGCCCCATCGAGCAGGTGCTGGTGTGCAGCACGGGCGTCATCGGCGTGAAGCTCCCGATGGACAAGGTGCGCAACGGCATCGACCTCGCGCTCCAGGTGCGCGCGAACGACGTCGAGGCCGGCCGCCGCTTCCTCTCGGCGATCATGACCACCGACGCCTACCCCAAGGAGGCCTGCGCGCAGCACGCGGGCGCCACCATCGCCGGCGTGTGCAAGGGCGCGGGGATGATCGAGCCGAACATGGCCACCATGCTCGCCTTCATGGCGACCGACTGGGACCTGCGCGCCGAGCAGCTCAAGCGCGCGCTGCCCACCATCGCTGCGGCGAGCTTCAACGCGGTGCACGTCGACACACACACCAGCACCAACGACACGCTGCTGCTGCTCTCGACGCGCGCCGTCCCACCGCCCAACGACTGGGCACGGCACGTCGAGCCGGTCGCCCGGCGCCTGGCCTGGCTCATCGCGCGCGACGGTGAGGGCGCGACCAAGGTCACCACCATCGCGGTCACCGGCGCGGCGAGCGAAGCAGCGGCGAAGGCCATCGCCCGGCGCGTGGCGTCGTCCGCCCTGGTGCGCACTGCGCTCTTCGGCAACGACCCGAACTGGGGCCGCTTCACCAGCCAGGTGGGCAACGCGCCCGAGGTGCGCCACCCGCGCGAGCTGTCGTGCGTGCTGCAGGGCATCGAGGTGTTCCGGGCCGGCGAGCCCACGGCGTTCGACCGCGAGGCGGCCTCGAAGGCGATGGCGGCAGAAGACGTGAAGCTCGAGCTCAAGCTCAACGACGGGCCCGGCCACGCGGTGGTGATGACGTCCGACCTCGGGTATCGCTACGTGCAGGTCAACGCCGAGTACACGACCTGACGCTCACTTCTTGAGCAGGGCCTCGAGGGCGTCGCGGGTCTGCTCACCGGACAACCGCGCGCGCTCCTTGCCCTCGACGTAGAGCACGAACACCGGCACGCCCTGGATCTTCTCACGCGCGGCGAGCGCCTCGCTCTGATCGAGATCGACCTTCACCACCGCCACGCCCTTCGCCGACTTCGCGAGCGCGTCGACGATGGGCGACATCTTCTGGCAGGGCGTGCACCACGGCGTCTGGAAGTCGGCGAGCACGCGCTTCTCTTTCTTGAGCTGGGCGTCGAACGCCTCGGGCGTGAGGCCTTCGCCAGACGGCGCCGGCGCGGCACCACCCGACTCCACCGGCAGCCCCGCGGCCGCCCACGCGCGCATCCCGCCGCCGAGGTTGTAGAGCTTCGTGAAGCCCAGCTTCGTCATCAGCGTCACCGCCTGGCCGCTGCGATTCCCGCTGGCGCAGTAGACGAACACCGGCCGGTCCCGGGCGATGAGCGCGACCTTCTGCTCGAACTTCGGCCCGGTGAAGTCGATGACGCTGGCGCCGGCGAGCTTGCCGCGGGCGACCTCTCCTTGCGTGCGCACGTCGAGGGCGAGGCCCTGCTGCTTCTCGAGTTCAGCCTTGAACTGGGCGGGCGCGAGGTCTTCGGCGAGGGCGAGTCTGGCGAGGAACACCACCAGCACAGCGGCAGGGCGAATCATGGCGCGGGTGTACCACCGTGCGGGGGGCGAGCGACGAGCGTGGCCTTCGCGCCAGCCGCGAGGAGGTCCCTGATCACCGCGTCGGCGACCGGGCGGCGCAGGCCCTTCACCACGATGACCGGCGCGGCTGACACCAGGGTGTTGGTGTCGCCGAGGCCCAGCCCTGTCTGGTCGCGGACGAGCTTGATCACCGCGATCTTGTTGGTCCCCACGCGCTCGAGCCGAACGTCGAAGGTGGTCTCGGTGGGCGCCGCGGCCATCGGAGGACCCGGGACCTTCTGCCCACCCTGGTGGACCTCCGCGGTCGCCCCGTTCGCGGTGAGCGCAGAGACCAGCGCATCGGCGTCGGTGTGGGTGAGCCCCTCGCGGACCAGCCGCGGCTTGGGCGCCTCGACGAGGTCCTTGGCGTCCTTGAGCCCCAGCCCGGTGAAGTCGCGGACGATCTTGATGATCTGGATCTTCTGCGCACCCGCATCGGTGAGGAGCACGGAGTAACTCGTGTCGTCAGCACGCACGACGGAGGACACCAGCAACAGCAAGAAGGCCGCAGTACGCATGCTGACAGCGTAGGGGAGCCGCGACCGAAACGCCCCGACCGACCGGCGGCGTTCACCGGGCGTAGTAGCGTGCGGACATGGTGCTCCGAGCCATCGTGGTCACGATGTTGAGCACCGCGCCGGCGCAGACCCTCGAGCGAGACTTCCCCCGCGCGAAGCTGTCGGTGCGCCCGGGCGAATCGACGGTCGCCCTCGTCACCGGCCTCGACGCGCCGCAACTGGCTGCTTCGGAAGAGAACGCGCGCGCGTTCCTCGTGACGTATGCGGGGGCCTTTGGGCTGCTCGACGAAGACGGGCTGGTGCTCCTGCAGCGGCGCGGCGACGCCCTGGGCACCACCTTCCGCTTCGAGCGGCGCAAGGCCGGCATCCCGGTCTTCGGTGCCCAGGTGGTGGTGAGCTTCGACGGCCAGACGCGGCTGACGATGGTGCACGCGGGCGCGCAGCTCCCGGTCGCGCGAGGGGCCTTCACGAGGCCAGCCCCCACCAGCACCGCGAGCCAGGCCTGGGTGCGCAGCGGAGCGGTCCTCCGGCCCGCGTGGATCGTCACCGCAAAGCTCGACGACGGCTCGACGCAGTGGGTAGCGCTCGATGCAGAGAACGGCGCCGAGCTCGAGCGCCGCCGCATCAGCTGGACGGTGAACGGCCGCGTGTTCGACTTCTCGCCGGTGCGCTCGGCGAGCGGACTGTGTGCCCAGGTGGCCGACGCGGGGTACACGACCTGTGCGCCGACTTCGGTGCGCGTGCTCGGCGGCCTCGCCACCGGCGCCACCAACCTCTCCGGTCCCCGGGCGGTGGCGCGCAACTGCCTGGGCCGGCAGTCGGACACCACCTGTCTGCCCGGCGTGACGCCCAACGGGAGCGGCGACTTCGACGTGATGCCAGACCTCACCACCTCGAGCATGGACCGCTTCGGAGAGGTGATGACCTACTATCAGGCCGACCGTTTCTCCTCGTGGCTCGACGGCGTGTCGCCGCCGTTCCAGGCTGCGGGTGGGCTCGGCACCGTCGACGTGTTCAGCAACATCGGCGGCTACGAGGGAGGCTTCTTCGAGGCCTCGGGGCCCTTCAACCGCTTCGCGATTCGCCTCGGCCAGGGGGTGCTCGCCGACTGGGCCTACGACGGCGACGTGCTGTGGCACGAGCTGGGGCACGGGCTGGTGCAGCGCACCTCGGCGTTCGATTTCTACGTGCGCGACGGGCGCGGCATCGATGGAGACTCGGGCTCGCTCAACGAGGGCACCGCCGACTGCATGTCGCTCGCGTTCAAGGGCTCGCCCCAGCTCGGAGAGAACGCCGGCTCGCGGCTCTTCGAAGGGGGCGGCGGCCCCACCACCCCGTACCTGCGCAGCATCGAGAAGAAACGAATGTGTCAGATCTCCTCCATCGACGGCGCGACCACGCTCGCGCTCGGCGGCCGCGTCGGGGAGATCCACGCGGACGGGGTCATCTGGGGCTCCTTCTTCTGGGCGTTGCGCCAGCGGCTGGCCAGCGTGTCGACGGCGGGCCTGTGTACGAACTGCAACGCCGCGGAGATCGTCCTCGCGCGCGCGCTCGACGGCCTCGGCCCGGGGACGACCTTCCTCGAGGCAACGCTCGCGGTGCAGCAGGTGACCGCCAGCCTGTTCGGCGCCCAGGCGGCCCAGCTCGTCGGCTGCATGAGCTGCGAGTGGAACATGCCGGCGTGCGAGGGCCGCGTGCGCGACGTGTACCCGGGTGAGACGCACGAGGCGCTGCTCGTCGATGCCTCTGCCGGCAGCTACGGCGGCCAGACGCCGGCGACGTTCCAGTACGGCCTCGACGTGCCCGCGAGCACCACCGTGGGGTTCAACCGCCTCGCCATCGAGTCCGGCACGCTGACGGTGCTCGCGCGCTTCGGCGCGCCCATTCAGTGGTCGGGCACCACGCACAACGCGACGCACACCATCACCGCCCAGGGCCAGACCCTGCCTCCCCAGGCGAGCGCGGGGCGCTGATACCTCCAGGGCCTGCACGACGGTTCGAAGATCCGCCGCTTCGGGTTCCGCGTGGCCTTCGTGCCCGCGGGTTCCCCGGGAACGCGGCCTGCCCCCCCGGCCTTCACCTGCAGTCTCGGAGGCGGCCTGCCCAGCGGCTGCAGCTGCACGCCCCAGTGTGCGGGGAAACAGTGCGGCAGCGATGGGTGCGGTGGGACGTGCGGCACCTGCGCCTCGGGGCAGTCGTGCTCGGCGACGAGCCAGTGCGGGTGCGTGCCGCAGTGCGCGGGGAAGCAGTGCGGTCCCGATGGGTGCGGGCGCACGTGCGGTCAATGCAGCGCGGCACAGACGTGCACCACCGGGGGAATCTGCGGCTGCGTGCCGTCATGCGGCGGGAAGTCATGCGGGAGCGACGGGTGCGGGGGAACGTGCGGCGCGTGTCTGGCCGGGCAGTCGTGCAGCGCTGCGAGTTCGTGCATCGCCGGCGTGGACCCGTGTGAAGGCAGACAGTGCGGTCCCGATGGCCAGGGCGGCACGTGCGGAGCGTGTCCGACCGACTTCGAGTGTTCGTCGCAGGGGAACTGCACCAGCGTCGTGCAGGGGTGCGGCAACAAGCTGTGCGGACCCGATGGACAAGGCGGTACTTGCGGGAGCTGTGACCCGGGCGCGGAGTGCACCCCGAACGGCACGTGCGTCGTCCCCCCGAAGCGGGGTTGCGGCTGCTCGACGGATGATTCGCCGCTGCCGTGGGTGGGGTTCGGCCTCGCGGTGCTCGTCGCGCGACGACGTGGGTGAACCACCGGGACTCAGGCGCGTCCGCAGATCAGCAACGTGTGCGAGAGCCCGATGCCCTCCACCTGGTCGACCACCGCGAGCCCCGCCTCGGCGATGAGCCGCTTCATCACTTCCGAGTGGTACATGCGGCTGGTGCCGTTGGCGATGCACGCGAAGTACAGCGAGGTACCGATGACGCAGAACCGCGCCGCGTCGTGGCGCTGCTGATTCCAGAACGTCTCGAGAATGAACACCCGCCCGTGCGCCGGCAGCCCCGCGCGAACCCGGGTGAGGATCGAGCGGATCTCCGCCTCGCTGAAACAATCGAGAAACTGGCTGAGCCAGTACACGTCGGCCCCGGGGGGGATTGTCGCGTCGGGCTGACGCACGTCGAGCGGCGCGAACGACACGCGCGGGGCGAAGCGCTGGAGGTTGACCGCGGCCTCACGCAGCTGGGGCGGGAGATCCACCAGCGTCATCCGCACTGACGAGCGCGACAGCAGCAGCGCCGCGAACTTCCCGGTGTTCCCCCCGATGTCCACGACGTGCGCGGGGTGGTCCGCCAGCACCCGAGGCAGGCACGCCTCGAACACCCCGTCGGAATAGAAATGATCGAAGTCGAACCACGCCTTGCGCACCTCGGGCGCGAGCGCGTGGAGCGCCTCGTAGACCGTGGCCGCGCCCGTGCGATCGATCGCCGGCAAGCCCGCGGGCTGCCCCTCGAGCAGCGCCTCGCGCAGGTGAAACGCGCCGGCGTAGCAGACGTGGTGGTTGAACTCCGCGTTCACCCGCGTGAGTGGATCGCGCAGCCAGTACACGCCCATCGCCGTGATGCAGAAGCGCGGCTCGGGGAGCACGTCGTCGCACGTACACAGCCCCGACGCGAAGCCCGCCTCGAGCAGCAGTGACACGGCCCAGGGCGAGAGGCCGAGCTGGGCGACTGCTTCCGAGGTGGTGAGGCCGTGGCGGCGGGCACTGGCGAGCAGCTCGAGCACGCCCACGTCCCGCAGCGCCCGGCACGCCTGGAACATCAGCGGGGCGAAGGCGAGCCGCTGGGCCGCGTACCGCGCTGCCTCGTTGTCGACGGCCATCGCGTTCACGGCTGCACCCAGAAGGGAAAGAAGTTGAACCAGTTCATCGGAGCGGCACGGGTGAAGTCCTCGAGGGTGCTGACGTAACGACGGACGTGCGCTTCGAGCGCTTCGCGCCGACCCCGACGCGGGAGCTCGATGCGCTCCGCGAGCGGCACGCAATGCACGTGGTAGCTGGCCGGCGCGGTGAAGAGCGCGCAGACGAAGAAGACGGGGCACCCCAGCACGTGGGCGAGCACCTGCGGCCCGCTGGGGAACCGCGCCGGCGCGCCGAGAAACGACACCACCACGTCACGCGCATCGCGGCCGGTGGGGCGATCGGCGAGCAGCGCCACCAGTTCCCCGCGATCGATCGCGTTCTTCACTTCGAGGAGCGCCAACGGGTCGTCGGGCGCGAGGTCGAGCAGGCGGACTCGCAGCTTCGGGTCGAGCGCGCCGAGCACGGCGTTGACCCGCTTCGCGTTGTGAAAGTCGACCACCACCAGCATCGGCACGTCCCAGGCGCCGGCGAGCGCGCGCATCGCCTCGAAGCTGCCGAGGTGCGCGCCGAGCAGCAGGGCGCCCCGGCCCGAGGCAGCGTGCGCCATCACCAGCTCGTGCCCGTGGAGTTCGACCGCGAGGCCTGAGCGATCGCCCGCGAGGAACGGCACGCGATCGAGCGCCACGCGCGCGAAGGTCCAGAAGTGGAGGTGCAGCCGCCGCCAGGTGGGCTCGAGCCCGAGCCGCTGCCACAAGGCCCGCGAGGCGTCTCGCGGCACCCGCGCGGTCAGCAGGTAGTACCAGCAGACGAACCACAACACGCCGGCGGAGACCCGACGTCCCCCCCATCGGAACGTCCAGGCGAGCAACCTCACGCCTTGCGCCGTTCCAACCTCGGGTATCTCCTGCCAGCGCATGCGGACTTCAATCCCGCGACGGGCCGCTGGGCGTTGACGTGGATCAAGCTCACCACCGGGCAGAGCTGCGAGACGCTCGACGATGCGTCGCTACCGGTTGAAGCTGATCACCCTCCCCTGGGAGCTCGAGGTGCCGACGCTGGCGCTCGCTTCGCTGGCGGCGGTGACCCCCAGGCAGTTCGACATCGCCATCATCGACGTGCTGCGCGAGCGGCTCTTCCTCGAGGAGCCCACCGATCTCGTGGGCATCACCGCCTCGACGCCGACCATCAACGCGGCCTACGCGCTGGCCGATCTCTACCGGGCGCGCGGAGTGAAGGTCGTGATGGGGGGCCACCACGTCACCGCGATGCCCGACGAGGCGCTGCGGCACGCCGACGCGATCGTCTCGGGCGAAGGCGAGACCTCGTGGCGGCGCATCTGCGACGAGTTCATGATCAACCCGGCGCGCGTGCAGGGCCTGTACGCCGACGCGGCGCCGGACCTCGCGACGCTCCCGCCGCCGCGCACCGACCTGATGCGCAGCGAGCGCTACGGCGCCTTCAGCTACCCGATCATCGCCAGCCGGGGTTGCCCCGAGGGGTGCGGGTTCTGTTTCGCCAAGCGCATGACCAAGGGGTACCGCACCTACCCCATCGCCAACGTGCTCGAGCAGGTGCGCCGACGGCCCACGTCGGTGCGCGCGCTCTACTTCGTCGACGACAACCTCCCGGCCGACCCCGACCACAGCCGCGAGCTCTTCCGGGCCCTCAAGCGCGAAGGCGCGGTGCCCTTCGGCATGCAGGCCCGCCACGAGTTCAGCCGCGACGGGGACGCGCTGCGCGAGGCGCACGCCGCCGGGTGCGCGTTGATCAGCAGCGGCTACGAGTCGGTCAACCAGGGCAGCCTCGATCGCCAGGCCAAGCACGCCGAGGCGGCCGACTACCGCCGGGTGATCGCCGACATCTTCGCGGCGGGCATCATGCCCTCGGGCAACTGGATGTTCGGGTTCGACCAGGACTCGCCGGACACCTTCGCCCGCACCCTGGAGTTCCTCGACAGCACCGACCTGCTCCACTCCAGCTTCACCGCGGAGATCCCCTTCCCGGGGACCGCGGCGTACAAGAAGTACAAGGCCGAGGGGCGGATCCTCACCGAGAACTACGACGACTACGTCGGCAAGGACCACGTAGTGGTCAAGCCGAAGCTGATGAGCCCCGAGGAGCTCACCGAAGGCATCCGCTGGTTGGCGCGCAGCTACTACTCGGTGCCCCGCGCGGCCCGCCGGGCGAAGAAGGCGCTCGCCAACCCGAAGCTCCACAGCCTGGGGCCGGCGTTCCTCAAGGGGCCCGCCTTCATCGGGCTCAGCGCCTTCCAGGTCTGGCAGTGGCACTACCGCATGCAGCCCTCGCTGCAGTCGGTGTACCGGAACATCTTGAAGGTCTACCGCCACCGCTACCTGCTCGACCACGTGCGCGGCACCAACTTCCGCCAGGTGACGGCGCCGGCCGCGTGGGAAGCGCCGACCGGGCCCGCGACCTACTTGAACGCGCAGGCGTGGAAGCCCACGCGCCTGGCGGCGATGAAGCTGCACCCCGGCGAGGTCGCGGCGCCCTGAGCCCTGGGCTGCTGGTCGCTCCGCCTCGGCCAGTTCTCCGCGTCGCTGCGCACCGTCTCGCACCGCGTTCCGCGGGGTCGGCTGCGCTCCGGTTCACTTCGCCTTCGGGTGCTCGAAGCCGCGCGGCGCCGTGAACTGAAGCCGCGGCGCGAGGCCCGGGGTGACGTGCACGCGCCCCGCGGGCGTCACCCACACCGCCTCCGCGCCCCACGCCTTCATCAGCGCCGCCCCGTCGCGGGGCCCCAGAATGAACCCGGCCTTGGTGAGGAACTCCGCGTCGGTCGCCGACTTCGCGAGCACCGAGATCGCCACCGAGGCGCGCGCTGGCTGGCAGCTCCGCGGGTCGAGCAGGTGGTGGTAGCGCACGCCGTCCTTCTCGAAGAAGTGCTCGTAGTCGCCGCTGGTCGAGAACGCCGCGTCGCCCACCGCCGCCCGCGCGAAGATCTCGTCAGCGGCGCCCCGCGGCTCCCGCAGCCCCACCGGCCGGGCCGGCCCCGCGAGGTAGAGATCGCCCCCGGCCTGCACCGAGAAGTCCGACAGGCCCCGCGCGCGCAGCTGACGCACCACCTGGTCCACACCCCAGCCCTTCACCACGCCCCCCAGGCCGAGCTGCGTGCTCTTCGTCGCGAGGCGAATGCGGCACGCGGCCTCGGCGGTCGGCGGCTCGAGCGGGCGCACCTCGACCTTCTTCCAGCCGACCGAGCCGCACGCCGCGCGGATCTCCTTCGCCGTGGGCACCTCGCCCGTTTCAGCGGTGCCGAAGCGCCACAGCCCGCGCACCGAGGCCCAGGTCGGGTCGAAGAGGCCCTTCGTCCGCCGCGCGCCCTCCAGCGAGCGCCGCACCACCTCGCACAGGTGCGCCGGCGCCTCGACCCCCGGGCCTCCTGCGCCCGCGTTCACCCGCGAGAGCGCCGAGTCGGGGCGCCACTCGTTGAGCGTCACGTCGATGTCTTCGAACACCGCGAAGGCCTCGGTGAACGCCGTCTCGCGGTCGGCCGGGGGCATCGACGCCGGCAACGCGACGGTCACCAGGGTGTGCATCACCTCGCGCGTGCGCTGCTCGGACCCGGCCACGCCGCCGTCGGCCGACGCCACCAGGAGAGCCAACAGCCACGTGCCCATCACGCAGGAACCTAGCGCCCTTCAGGCTGGCTGCTCGGCGGCATCAGTCCATGCCCCCGGAAGTGTTTGACCCCAGCGCGCAATTTTGAGAATGATTCGCAACATCGAAAACGGCGAACCGGAGAACCGATGCTGACGACGAGTCGAATGGTGGTGGTGCTGGCGATGCTCACGGTGACGGCGAACGCGTGGGCGCAGGAAGACGGAGGCACGCCCGACGCGCCGCTACAGGTGGCCGCAACGCCCGCGCCTGCGCCGACGATGTTCGAGGTGCTGGCGGCTGAGCTGCGCCGTCTCAAGGAGGAGTTCGCCCTGCCGGCGTCGACCTACGAGAGCTTCGCGGGCATGGGGCCGGCGGCGTCGAAGGTCTACTACACGCCCCGCGGCCTGAGCATCGGCGGCTACGGCGAGGCGTCCTACCGCTTCCACCCGTCGGGCGAGCTGGGGGAGACCGACATGGAGCGCCTGGTGATCTACCTGGGCTACCGCTTCACCGACCGCATCGTCTTCAACTCGGAGGTGGAGTTCGAGCACGGCGGCACCGAGCGCGGCGGCGCGGTGAACGTGGAGTTCGCGTACCTCGACTTCAAGCTCTTCGACGCGCTCTCGGTGCGGGTGGGCAACGTGCTGATCCCGATGGGGTTCATCAACGACATCCACGAGCCGCCCTTCTACTTCGGGGTGAGCCGGCCGGTGGTGGAGCACGACCTCATCCCCGCGACGTGGAACGAGAACGGGCTGGGCGTGTACGGCGAGTACAAGGGCTTGCGCTACCGGGCGTACCTGGTCAACGGCATGCGCGCCGTCGGCGGTGAAGGCTTCACGTCGGAAGAGTGGATCCGCGGCGGGAGGCAGGGCGGCGCTGGGGCCATCGCGGCGAACTTCGCGGGCGTCGGCTCGCTCGACTACACCTTCAAGGCGCTGCGGGTCGGCGTGGCCGGCTACGGCGGGCGCTCTGGCCAGGGCCAGGTGGTGGACGGCACCGTGCTCAAGGGCGACCTCTTTCTTGGCGAGGTGCACGCGGCCTTCCAGCACAAGGGCCTGTGGATCCGCGGGCTGATGACCTACGGCCACCTGTCAGAGGCCGATCGCATCTCGAGCGCCAACGGCGTCACGGTGGGCCAGGAGGTGCTCGGCGGCTACGTCGAGGCGGCCTACGACGTGCTCGGCGCGCTGATGCCCGAGGGCGAGCAGTCGCTGAGCCCCTTCGTGCGCTACGAGTCGCTCGACACGCAGAAGTCAGTGGCCGCGGGCTTCACGCGCGACCCGGCGCAGGCGAGGCAGATCGTCACCGCGGGGCTCCACTACAAGCCCATCTCCAACGTGGTACTGAAGGCCGACTACCAGCACGTCTTCCCGGGGGCGGGCGGTCAGCGCAGCAGCGTCAACCTCGGGGTGGGCTTCGTCTTCTGATGCGGCAGTTCCTTCTCATGGTGGTGCTCGCAGCAGCCTGGCCCCTGGCGGCCCGGGCCCAGTCCGAGCGCACGCAGGCCGCGCTCCAGAGCCTCTTCCCCGAGGCCGAGCACTTCACCGCGAAGGACGTGTTCCTCACCGACGAGCTGGCGGCGAAGCTGCAATCGCTGGCGCGCACGAAGATCGCCGAGCGCATGGTGACCTTCTACGTGGCCACCGCCGCCGGCAAGACGGTCGGCTACGCGGCGATGCACACCCACAAGGTGCGGACCAAGAACGAGACCCTGGTGCTCGGCTTCGAGCCCGACGGCCGCATTCGCCGCATCGACCTCGCGGTGTTCCTCGAGCCCGAGGAGTACCAACCGACGACGAAGTGGCTCGCCCAGTTCAACGGCAAGTCCACCGCCGACCGGCTCACCGTGGGGAACGACGTGTTGGCGATCTCGGGGGCCACGCTGTCGGCCCGCAGCATCTCCGAGACCGCGCGCTGGCTGCTGCTCGCCCTCCAGGAAGCGAAGGTCGCGGCGCCATGAAGTTCCTCGTCAGCCCGCACCGCGACGCCCTCGCGCGGGCGCGGCCCCCGGTGCGCCTGTTCCTCGGCTTCAGCGCGGTGCTCCTGTTGGCCCTGGCGGCGCAGCGCTTCGTGCAGGGCGAGCTCACGCCGGCCGGGGTGTTCGAGCACTACCTCGGCGCGGGTGATCCTGCGGAGGCGATGCCCTTCGCCGCGCTGGTGGAGTCGCTGCACGTCACCGCCTTCGTCTACGGCTTCCTCGGCCTGATGCTGGGCTCGTTGCTGGTGGTGACCCCGGCGCCCGAGCGGCTGCGACAGGTGCTCACCTGGGGGGGCGCCGCGGCCTGCGCGCTCGACCTCGCCTCGCCGCTGCTGGTGGTGGCGCTGCATGGCGCGGCGATACTGCGGGTGGCGTCGTTCGGGCTCACGCTGGGGTTCTTTCTCGCCAGCGTGGGGGTGCTCGCGTTCGCGTTCGGCCGGCGCGACCCGGAGCCGGCGTGAAGGCCCGCATCTCGGCGTTCCGCCCGTTGATCCTGATCTTCACCGGCTTCGTGCTGGTGCAGGCGGTGAGCGCCGCGGTGCTGTTCGCCACCAAGCTCGGGTTCACGCCCACCTCGATCGAAGGCTTCTACCGGGGCTCCGAAGCAGCGATGACGCGGCCTCGCTCGCTGACCGGCCTGCTCGAGGTCGCGGTGCCGCACCTGCTCGCGGTGCCCCTGACGCTGTTCATCGTCATTCACCTCGTGGCCTGGGCGGGCCTCGTCGGCAGCGCGGCCCTGCAGTTGTTGGCGCGCGTCTCGTTCGTGCTGTGCGGGGTGGGCGTCGCCGCCGGGCTGGGCGTGCGCTTCCTGTGGCCGTCCCTCTCGGTGGTGAAGCTCGCCGCCTTCCTCGGGCTGGAGCTCACGCTCGCCGGGTGGTGCGCGCTGCTGCTGCTGGCCTTCTGGCCCGGGCCGCGCTCCGCTCAGTAGTGCACGAGCGCACGCACGCGGGGCCCGAGACGCTTGCTGCCGTTGAGCGCCGCGAGCTCGATGACGAACTGGTAGCCGGCGACCTCGCCGCCGAGGTGCTCCACGAGCTTGCCGGCCGCCTCTGCCGTGCCCCCGGTGGCGAGGAGATCGTCGACGATCAACACGCGCTGCTTCGGGGCGATCGCGTCGGCCGGCAGCTGCATCGTGCCCTCGCCGTACTCGAGCGCGTAGCGCTGCTTCACCGTCTCGCCCGGGAGCCGGCTCGCCTTGCGCACCAGCACCAGCGCCGCGCCCAGCCGCTCGGCCATCGGTGCACCGAAGGGGAACCCGCGCGCCTCGAGGGCCGCGACCACGTCGATCTTCTGCCCGCGCCAGGGGTCAGCGAGGGCATCGAGGGTGCGGGTGAAGAGTGCGGGCTGGCGCAGCACCGGGCTGACGTCGCGGAACACCGCGCCTGGTCGCGGGAAGTCGGGCACGTCGCGAATGACACGTTGCAGGTCGGCGAGGAGCGTCACGAGGCGTCGGTATAGCGCGGGTGCGCGCCGGGGCTTGCGCGGGATCAAGGCGGCAGCGCGAGGGCCCGGTGCAGGGTGCGCGCCTTCCCTTTCCCGGAGCACCCAACATGTCCCTCGACCATCGCTCGCTGTACCGCCTGCCGTGGAACGCTTCCGACAACGTGCTCTCGTGGCTCGAGCCCACCAACAAGTGCAACCTCGCGTGTGAGGGCTGCTACCGGGAAAACGACGGCACCCACAAGACGCTCCAGGAGATCCAGGCGGACCTCGACGTCTTCAACAAGTGGCGCACCTACGACAGCGTGTCGATCGCCGGCGGCGACCCGCTCCTCCACCCGGACGTGGTGGAGATCGTCCGCATGGTGGTGGCCGACAAGCACAAGCCGATCATCAACACCAACGGCGTGGCGCTGACCAAGCCGCTGCTCGAGCAACTCAAGAAGGCCGGGCTGGTGGGCCTCACCTTCCACGTCGACTCGCACCAGGGTCGGCCGGGCGCCTGGCGGGGCAAGACGGAGCTCGAGCTCAACGAGCTGCGCCTGGAATACGCGCGGCTGGTGGCGAGCGTCGGGGGGCTGTCGTGCGCCTTCAACGCGACGATCTACGAAGACACCGTCAAGAACGTGCCGGACCTGGTGCAGTTCGCCGCCGACCACATCGACATCATCAACTCGGTCATCTTCATCATGTACCGGGCGGCGACCACCGAGGGCCAGTTCGACTACTTCCGCAACGGCAAGCCCGTGGCCGCCGACCCGCTGGTCTACGCGGTCGAGGAGCTCAAGCAGCGCAGCGACATCACCGCGCCGGAGCTGGTGGGGAAGATCCGCGAGCGGTTCCCCGACTTCTCGCCCTCGGCGTACCTCGGCGGCACCGAGAAGGCCGACAGCTTCAAGTGGCTCTTCACCGGCCGCTTCGGGATTCCGAAGAACGGCCGTGACAGCAAGGTGATGGGCTACGTCGGGCCGCGCTTCATGGAGCTGGTGCAGAACTTCCACCACTTCACCAAGGGCACCTACCTCGCCTACGCGCCGCAGTGGACGTTGGAGGCCGGGCGCTCGTCGATGGCCCTGGCGGCGGTGGAGCCGGGCATGCGGAAGGTCGCGGCGAACTACCTCAAGCACCTCGCGCGGCACCCGCTCGACGCGCGCAAGAAGGTGCACTTCCAGTCGGTGATGATGATCCAGCCGATCGACGTGCTGCCCGACGGCCGACAGAACATGTGTGACGGCTGCCCCGACGTCACCGCGCACGACGGGCAGATCGTCTGGAGCTGCCGCCTCGAGGAGTACCGCAAGTACGGCGGCCTGGTGACCTGCGCGCCCCGCGCCAACGGCTGCTCGGCCAAGCCGGGGTGCGGGTCCACCGACTGCTCGCACGACCACGACCCGAAGAAGGAATCGAAGAAGGGCAAGCCGCGCGCCGACGTCAGCTGATCCTCGCGCGGGTCCAGCGGCGGGCGGGGTTCAGCGCCCGTCCGTCGCCGGCAACGAAGCTGCGGCCTCGCTCGCGGTCGGGAAGAGGTGCGGGGGCAGGTCGGCCTTCTCCATCGCCTCGCCGAGCTTCACGCGCAGGAAGGTGTTCGAGGTGTAGCGCGTCACCTCGTGGTACCGCGCCGCGACGATCTCGCGGACCATGGCGATGTAGGCCTCGACCAGCTCCGGGAGGATGGTGAAGCGGTCGTAGTTGACGATGGCGTTCACCTTGTGGCCGACCGAGGCCAGCGACGCGTCGACCGCCTTCCGAATCTGGGCGATGTCGTCGGCGCTCCGGATGCTGAGGCCCTCGAAGTTCACGAAGTAGAGGTTCTTCGCGGCATCGTAGGTGAGGCGCTCGGCGAGGGGGATCTCCAGCATCTGCGGGCGGAGGTTCATCGGCTCGTCGCGGAAGATCCGACCGTCCATCAGCGCCAACGCCGCGGGCATGTGCGGCACGAAGTCCATCTGGTCGAGGATGTCCTTCTGCAGGTCGACGCCCGGCGCGATCTCGATGAGCTCGAGGCCCTGCGCGCAGAGGCGAAAGACGCAGCGCTCGGTCACGTAGAGCACGGTCTTGCCCTTCTGGACCGCCTGCGGACCGCTGAAGGTCCGCTGCTCGACTTCCCGCACGAACTTCTTCGACCGCCCGTCCTCGAGGATCTGCAGCTTCCCGCCGGCGACCGCGAGCTCGAGCTTGCCGGCGGTGAAGGTGCCGACGAAGACCACCTTCCGCGTGTTCTGCGAGATGTCGATGAAGCCGCCGCAGCCGGCCACCCGCGGACCGAACTTCGAGACGTTCAGGTTGCCCTGCTGGTCTGCCTGGGCGAGGCCGAGGAAGGCGATGTCGAGCCCGCCGCCCTGGTAGAAATCGAACTGGCTGGGCTGGTCGATGATCGCCTGGGCGTTGGTGGCCGCGCCGAAGTTGAGACCACCGGCGGGAATGCCACCGATGACGCCCGGCTCCGCGGTCAGGGTGACGAGGTCGATCACCCGCTCCTCAGCGGCCACGCTGGCGACCCCTTCGGGCATTCCGATGCCGAGGTTGACGATGGCGTTCGCCCTCAGCTCCAGCGCGGCGCGGCGGGCGATGATCTTGCGCTCGCTCATCGGCATCGCGGTGATCGCCGACATCGGCACCCGCACCTCGCCGGCGAAGGCCGGGCTGTAGGGCTCGATGAAGGTCTGCATGTGGAACTCGGGCTTCTCGGCGATCACCACGCAGTCGACGAGGATGCCGGGGATCTTCACCTGCCGCGGGTTGAGCGTGCCGCGCTCCGCCACCCGCTCGACCTGGGCGATGACGATACCGCCCGAGTTGCGCGCCGCCATCGCGATGGCCTGCGCCTCGAGCGTGAGCGCCTCCTTTTCCATGGTGATGTTGCCGTCAGCGTCGGCCGTGGTCCCGCGGATGATGCCCACGTGAATGGGGAAGGCCCGGTAGAACAGGTACTCCTGGCCGTCGATCTCCATCACCCGAACCAGGTCGGCTGTCGTCTTCGCGTTCAGCTTGCCGCCGCCGAAGCGCGGGTCGACGAAGGTCCCCAGGCCGACGTGGGTGATGGTGCCGGGCTTGCCCGCCGCGATGTCGCGGAAGAGATGAACGATCGCGCCCTGCGGCAGGTTGTACGCCTCGATGCGGTTGGCGACCGCCAGCTGCTGCAGCTTGGGCATCAGCCCCCAGTGCCCGGCGACCACCCGGCGCAGCAGGCCGTCGTGGGCGAGGTGGTTGAGGCCGCGGTCCTTGCCGTCGCCCTGCCCCGCGGCACAGACCAGCGTCAAGTCGCGGGGGTGACCGAGCGCCTGGGGCCCGGCGGCCTGCCCCTCGAGGAACAGCTCCTCGAGCGCGACGGCGATGTTCTCGGCAAAGCCGATGCCCACGAAGCCGCCGGTCGCCACCGTGTCGCCGTCACGAATGAGGCGAACCGCAGCGCGCGCGGTGACGATCTTTCCCGAGTCGGACGAACGGAGGGACGCGGTCATCGGGTGCGACGCGGGCATGTTCGACTCCTGAAAGGGGGAGCCGACACTGGTACGCAAACCCGCGCCGTTGCACCAGCGAACCTTCTGCGCCGCGTTCGGACGCGATGACCCGGACTACTCGGCGGCGCCGCGGGCCACTTCGCCGAGCTTCACCGCGTCGAGGACCCGCACCGCGCGCTCAACACCGATGAACTTCGCCTCGGCGAGGTTGCGCAAGCAGCGCGACATGGTCTCGGGCCGAATGCCCAGCAGGGCCGCGACGTGGCGCTTGGAGAACGGCGCTTGCCTGCCGGTGGCGATGACGCTGCCGTAGGCGAGGATGAAGCGGGCGACGCGCGAGAGCGCCGTGCCCGAGCGGAGGTCGGCATCACGCGTGGTCTGCTCGAGCTCCTCGAGGGCGAAGGTGAGCAGAGTGTTTGTCTCTTCGACGTCCAGCCCCTCGCGCAGCGACTCGGGCTCGGCGGCACACACCACCGACTCCGTCAGCGCGACCACCGTCGCGTGCGCGGCGCGGGAGCGGAGCCCCTCGAGGCCGAGCATCGAGCGCGGCCCGCGAACCCCGGCCATCAGCTCACGCCCGGCTGCGTCGGTGGCGCTCAA
>JBBRUE010000030.1:0-18109 GCA_038248085.1 Myxococcales bacterium
CGGTGGTGCGCTGCACGTTGACCGGCAGGCCCATCGCGTGGGTGGCCGGGGTGCCCGAGGCCAGGGCTTCCGGCTGCTGGACGAGCACGAAGGGCCCCATCTGTTCCCGGAATTGGGCGGGCGAAAAACGGGAAGCGAGGGTACGAAGTTCCTTCACGGACAGCACGTCGCGCACGCTAGACCCGACGCGCCCGTGTCCGCTACGGTTCGCCGCTTTGCTGCTGCCAAGGAGTTCCCATGAGTGACCGCTTCCCCACCACGCCCTCGGGCATGAAGAAGATGCAGGAGGAGCTCAAGCACCTCCAGTCCGTCGAGCGCCCCCGCATCTCGGCCGAGATCGAAGTCGCGCGCGCCCATGGCGATCTTCGCGAAAACGCCGAGTACCACGCGGCCAAAGAGAAGCAGGGTCACATCGAGGGCCGCATCCTCAACCTCAACGCGTGGATCAACCAGGCCGAGGTCATTCAGTTCAGCACCTTCAAGGGCCAGAAGAAGGTGCTCTTCGGGGCCAGCGTGAAGCTGATGGACCTCGAGACCGAGAAGCAGGTCGCCTACCGGATCGTTGGGGAGTTCGAGGCCGACATCAAGCGGCGGTGGATCTCGGTCAACTCGCCCGTCGCCCGCGGCCTCATCGGCAAGCTCGTCGGCGATACGGCCACGGTGCAGAGCCCGGGTGGTAACCGGGAGTACGAAGTGCTCTCCGTCGATTTCGAGGATGTCGACTAGCCCGCACCCCCTCGAGTCGCTGCTGGGCCCGCTGCGGTTCGCGTGCGCGCGCGACTTCGCCAACCTCCCGTCGGTGAAGGGGCTGCGCACCACGCTCGGGGCCGCGCTCGAGCGCTCACGCGCCACGCTTCCCCCGGCGCAGGTCAAGGCGCTGGAGGCCGAGCTCGACGCCGTCGACGCCGTAGACCTCGCCGCACGCCGGGCCTCGATTCGCCGGGTGGTGCAGGTGCTGCGTGATGAGGGGCTGCGCGTCGAAGGGGTGTCGGCCGCCTGGCCAGCGCCAGCCCTGTCCCCGAAGAAGGCCGCCGCGACGACCGCCTCCCCGCCGATGGCGAAGCTGGCGGGAGCCATGCCGATCGCCGCCCCGAAGACGCCCGCCGCGACAGTCGCCTCCGCGCCGATGGCGAAGATGGCCGGGGCCACGCCGATCGCCGGCACGAAGACGAAGGCGAAGAAGCCGAAGAAGGCCCGCTCGGCCGACGATGACGCCGACGCCGCCGCGACCGCGAAGATGCTCAGCATCGCGCCCAGCTCCGGGCCGCTCGCGACCCTGCTCAAGAATGTCGGCTGGCGGCTGAACCCGCGCCTCGTGGGCACCCTCAACAAGAAGGGCCTGACCAAGACCGGCGACGTGTTGTTCCTGTTGCCGCGCGTCTATGAAGATCGGCGCACGCTCAAGAAGATCGCCCAGCTGGTGTCCGGCGAGCGCGGCACGATCATCGCCGAGGTGCGCCGCGCCGACGAGTCGTTCGGGGGGCGCCGCCAGTTCCGCGCGGTGCTGGCCGACAGCTCGGGGAGCATCGCCGCGGTGTTCTTCCAGACGGGCCCGTGGCTCAAGGCGCGCTTTCCGATCGGCAAGAAGCTCGTGGTGAGCGGCGAGGCGCGGGCGACGAACTTCGGCTGGGAGATGCCCCACCCGGAGATCGAGTCGGCCGAGGACGTCGAGAGCTCTCCGATTCACTTCAACCGCGTGGTGCCGGTGTACCCGGGCTTCGAGCGCCACGAGCAGCGCGCGCTCCGCGAGCTCGCGTACCGGGTGGCCGACAAGTTCGCCGCTTCGATCGACGAGCCGTTGCCTGACGCGCTCCGCACCCGGCTCGGCCTGTTCGGGCTCGGGGAGGCGCTGCGCTACATCCACTTTCCGCCCGGCGACGCGAAGCTGGCCGAGCTCGACACCCACACCTCGCGGGCACACCAGCGGCTGGCCTTCGACGAGCTGTTCTTCCTGCAGCTGGGCATGGCGTTGCGACGCCGCGGCGTGAAGGTGCAGCCGGGCATCACCTTCGACGCCTCGCCGGCGATCCTCGACGAAGCGAAGGCGCTCCTGCCCTTCACCTTGACCGGCGCCCAGGCCCGGGTGGTGGGGCAGGTGGCCCGCGACATGGCCCGGCCCGAGCCGATGAACCGGCTGCTCCAGGGCGACGTGGGCAGCGGCAAGACGGCGGTGGCCCTGGTCGCCGCGGCCATCGCGGTGAAGAACGGCTACCAGGTCGCGGTGATGGCGCCGACCGAGATCCTCGCCGGGCAGCACTTCCTCACCTTCTCGAAGTGGTTCGCGCCGCTGGGCGTGAAGGTGGGGCTGGTCACCGGTAGCGGCTCGGCGAAGGTGAAGGCCCGCCAGCGCGCCGAGGTCGCCTCGGGCGAGGTACGCGTGGTGGTCGGCACCCACGCCCTCATCGAGAACTCCGTGGCCTTCGAGAAGCTGGGGCTGGTGGTGATCGACGAGCAGCACCGCTTCGGCGTCATCCAGCGGCACTCGCTGATGGACAAGGGCGTGCGCCCTGACGTCATGGTGATGACCGCGACGCCGATTCCCCGCACCCTGGCGATGACGATGTACGGCGACCTCGACGTGTCGGTGATCGACGAGCTGCCCCCCGGCCGCACGCCGATCGAGACCCGCGTCTTCCCCGAGCGAGCGCGGGCGCGGGCCCACGAGCTGGTGCGCGCCGAGCTCCAGAAGGGCCACCAGGCGTACGTGATCTACCCGCTGGTGGAAGAGAGCGAGAAGGTCGACCTCGCCGACGCCACCCAGGGGGCCGCCCAGCTCACGACGATCTTTCCCGAGGCGCGGGTCGGCCTGCTGCACGGCCGCATGAAGCAGGACGAGAAGGACGCGGTGATGGCCGCGTTTCGCGCTCACGAGATCGACGTGCTGGTGTCGACCACCGTCGTCGAGGTCGGCGTCGACGTGCCCAACGCCTCGGTGATGGTCATGGAGCACGCCGAGCGCTTCGGGCTCTCGCAGCTCCACCAGCTCCGCGGCCGGGTGGGGCGCGGCGCGGCGAAGTCGCACTGCGTGCTGCTCACCGGCTACGCGCTCAGCGCCGAGGGCGCGGAGCGGCTCAAGGTGATGGAAGAGAGCTCCGACGGCTTCGTGATCGCCGAGCGCGATCTCGAGATCCGCGGGCCGGGCGAGTTCCTCGGCACGCGGCAGAACGGGCTCCCGGAGCTCGCCGTGGCCAACCTCGTGCGCGACCAGGCCCTGCTCGCCGTCGCCCAGGAAGAAGCCCGCGCCATCGTCGATCGCGACCCCGAGCTGCAGGCCCCCGAGCACCAGCGCCTGGTGAAGGCGCTGGAAGAACGGTGGGAAGGCCGTCTCAAGCTCGCCCGCGTCGGCTGATAGAGTCCCCGCCATGATCTGCCCCGTCTGCGAGCACCAGCAGGACTTCGGCGTCGAGTGCGACGTCTGTGGGAAGTCGCTCGGGGGGCTGGAAGGCCTGGGGCCCCCGCCGGTCACCATCGAGATCGTCGAGGGGCTCGAGGCGACCATCTCTGCGCCGCTGGGCGACGTGCCACTCGAGGCGATGGGCGAGCTCGAGGTGACGCGCCACGCCGCGGTGAACGTCGCGCTCGACCTGACGCCCGACATGGTTCCCAACGCCCAGGCCGCGGTGGGGGAGATCGCGATCGAGCGCGTGGCCGACCTGTCGGAAGATCGCGTGCCCGACGACGGCGTACGGACGGCCCTGTCGGAGGGGCCGGTGACCTGCCGCTACTGCCGCACCATCCAGGCAGGTGGGGGCCTCTGCGAGCGCTGCGGCATGAAGCTCCCGGCAGTCTTCGAGCCGCCCGTGGTGATGGTCGCGGGCACGATGCTGAGCTCCACCGAGCTCAAGACCCGCTGCCGCATGTGCGGCGCCCCGGCGATGGGCGGGCAGCGGTGCGGCGATTGTGGGCACGAAGTCCCGTACCCCGACGCTTGATGCGCAGCGCTCCCCTCGACTAAGGGCCACCCCATGGCCACCGAAGCGCTCCGAGCCGAGCACGACGCAGTCCTCTCGACGTTGTCGACGCGCACCAGCACCAAGCACTTCGCGCACGGCGCCGTGAGCCTCTTCGCCTCGGTCGTCCTCGTCGGGACCTCGGGCAAGCTGTGGTGGGACTTCTCGATCGACAACCCCGAGTGGTCGGCCCTCGCCGGCGTGCTGGGCTGCGCGGTGCTCAGCTACAGCCTCGCGCGCTTCATGCTCGGGGCCCGCGCCTACAACCGCGAGGCACTCCAGGTGGTGCGGCTGCTCGGTCTTCGCAAGGAACTCGGGTTCGACGCCCCCGCGGCCTTGTTCCGCCCCTCATGAACCCCAGGGCGGTCTCGGCCGTCATCATCGGCAACGAAGTGCTGACGGCCAAGGTGACCGAGGCCTACGGCGCGTTGCTCATTCGCCGCTGCCGCGAGCGCGGCGTAGAACTCCAGTCGGTGCACGTCATTCGCGACGAGGTCGACGACATCGTCGAGCAGCTCGTCGCCTGCCGGCGCAAGGCGCGCTTCATCATCACCAGCGGCGGGGTGGGGCCCACCCACGACGACGTCACGGTGCGCGCCGTGGCGCTCACGCTGCAGCGCCCCGTCATTCGCCTGCCCGAGCTCGAGGCCCGCATTCGGGGCTACTACGGCGAGCGGCCGGTGCCGGCCGAGGCGCTGCGCATGTCCGAGGCGCCCGCGGGGGCGACGCTGATCCCCACCGAAGAGGGGCACTTTCCGGTGCTCGAGTGTGACGGCGTCTTCATGTTGCCCGGCGTGCCCCAGCTCTTTCGCATGCACCTCGAGGCCGTGCTGGCTGGCCTGCCCGGCACCCCGGGGTCGATGCGCCAGCTCTTCCTCAACGTGGGCGAGGCCGACATCGCGGCCGCCCTCGACGCGGTCGCCTGCGCCCGGCCCCACGTGGCGCTCGGCTCGTACCCCACCTGGGGCGAGGGCGTCGATCACAAGGTCCGGCTCACCATCGAGCACGAGTCGGCAGACGAGACCGCCGCTGCGCTGGACGCCCTCAAGGCCGCGCTCGGCGCCGCGGCGATCGTCCGCGAAGAGTAGCTACGGTCAGCCCAGCGCGACGCCGACGCGCTGGCGCAGGCGGAAGAAGTCGTCGGTGATCGCGAAGGTCATCAGCTCCTTCAGATCGGCCCGGGCGTGCACCGCGTGCGCGATGGCCTCGGGGGACTCTGGCTTGGGCTGGTTGGGCGGCACCTCCTCGCGGAGAATGAGGTTCAGCCCGGCCGTCGGGTCGGCGCTCACCACGAGCCCGGCGCGATCGGCGGCGAACATCAGCGCCTGCACCACGTTCTCGATCACCACCTTCGGCTGGCTGAGCACCGCGCTCGCCGGCTCCTCGAGCAGCCGCAGCGACTTGCGCGAGTAGGCCCGGCGCAGCTGCTTCGACTGGTCTTCGTTGCGGCGGCCCAGCTCCTCGTAGGTCGGCTGGTGAATGCGCACCGAGTTGCCCAGCATGTCGGCCAGCTCCCCCGGCGCCATCTTGCGGAGGATCGCCGACTTGTCGGCCAGGCCGAGCGCCGCGCGCCCGTAGAGGAAGCGCTGCTCGCGCAGGGCGAAGCGCCGCACCACGTCGGGGCCCACACACACGCTCAACGGCTCGGTGGTCTCGAGGAAGAGGAGGCCACGCTTGGCCTGGTACACCTCGAACTCCTCGACGGCGAAGAGCGTGGTGACGGCCTGGAGCGCCTTGAACACCGCGTTGTCGGGCTTCACCCGGTCGGCCTTGCGGTCGATGCCCAGCAGCTCGAACTGGGGCGGGTAGAGCTTGACGAACTGGTCGCCCACCGCGCGCAGCACGTCGACGATGCCGTGCCGGGCCGCGGCCGGGTGGAGCGCGAGCAGGTCGGCCGGTTGCAGCGAGCCCTTGAGATCGTTGTTCAGTCGGTTGCGGCCCTCAGAGAAGAAGGCCGCCTCGATGTCGTTGGCCTGCTTGAGGAACACCAGCAGCGACGCGGCGCAGAACGCTTTGTCGATCTGCCGCAGCGACTCCCACATGCGGAAGAGGGCGTGGAGGCTCTCGGCGCGGGTGGGGTCGAGGCGCACGATGTTTCGGTGGGCCTCGATGGCCAGCGCGGTCGAGGCGCTGTCGCGGCTGTAGAGCTCGGCGATGGCCACCCACGCGGGGAGCTGGGTCGGGTCGAGCTCCAGCACCTGGCGCAGGGTGGCGATGCCCCGCGGGACGTCGTTGAGCGAGCGGGCGTGGAGCGAGGCGATGCGCAGCTTGAGCGCCACCACCTTCTTCACGTCGGACGCCTGCTGGGCTTGCTGCTCGAGCATCGTCGCCAGCTCGGGCAACGAGCCGGTGCGCTCGTAGAGGGTGGCGAGGCGATCGAGCGTGGCCGCATCGCCGGGCATCAGCTCCAGCGCCTTGCGGTACAGCGCGATGGCCTGGGGGATGTCGCCGAAGCCCTCGTCGGTGATGCGGGCCAGGGAGAGCGTGTACTTCGCGCGCACCTGCGCCGAGGGGTCGAGCTCGAGGAGCCGGCGCATGCAGTCGGCGGCGCCCGTCCAGTTGCGGCCGTGGGTGTGGATGTTGGCCAGCCGCTCCAGCGCCTCGACCGAGGTCGGGTCGGCTGAGAGCGCGGTCTGGAGGTGCGCCGCGGCGCGGGTCATGTCGCTGAGGTGATCGTGGTACAGCCCGCCCAGCTTCAGGTTGAGGCGGGCCAGGGCGCGCGGGTCGCCGCCCTGCTGCACGCGCACCGCGAGGGCGGCCGCCGCCTCGGCGTAGTCCTGGTTTTCGAGCGCGAGGTTGCCCTTCATCTCGAGGGCCTCCGCCAGGGTGGGCATGATCATCAGCGCGCGGTCGAGCATCGCTCCGGCCTGGTCGCGCAGCTTGAGCGTCTCGAGCGAGATGCGGGCCGACTCGAAGAACTCCTTCGCCGCCGAGAGCAGGTCCTTCTGCGCCAGCTTCGCCTCGCCGCGCTTCTCGTGGAGCTTCGCGAGATCGGTCGCGCCACCCTTGCGCGCCAACATGTCTTCCAGCGCGGGGCCGGCCTCGGGGTGGAGCGGATCGCGCGCCAGCACCTGCTGGTAGAGCGCCTCGGCCGCCGGGTCGTTGCGTTCGCTGTCGCGGGTCAGCTTCGCCGCGTCGAGCAGCGCCTGGAGCGAGGTCGCCGGGTCCTTCGCGGTCTGCGCGATGGCCTCCCAGGTGGCCCGAGCGCGCACGTAGTCGCCCATCTTCTGGTAGCAGCGCAGTTGGCCCTGGAGCGCCGGGTAGAGATCGGGCGCCGACTGGAGCGCCGCCTCGTAGGCCTTCAACGCCGCCGGCACGTCGCGCACGCGGGTCTCGTAGAGATCGGCGATGCGCAGCAGCAACTGCAGCATGTCGGCCGAGTCGGTCGCGCTCACGCGCCGCCGCTCATAGAGCTCGATGAGCCCCTTCGCGTCGCCCACCTTCTGCAACGCCTTCTCGAGCACCAGGCCCAGGGCCTCGTCGGTCGGGTCGGCGAGGTACGCCGCCTTGAGCTGCTCGAGCACCTCGGCGGAGGGCGAGGCGTTGGGATCCTTCGCCTCGACGTTCGAGAGCTTGATCGCCGCGGCGAGCTTGGTGTCGCCGATCGCCTCGGCGATGCGCGCGCGCAGCTCGGCCCGGCGTGGCTTGTCGTTGGCGCGGATGCGCTCGAGCAACCGCAGCGCGGTGAGGTTCACCTCGTCGAGCGCGAGCGCGTTGTCACAACAGGTCGCGGCCCGCGCCGGCTCGTTGATGCGGTCGAGGTACAGCCGCGCCAGCTTGAGCCACGCGCCGACCCGGGCCGGCTCGGTGCCCACCTGGGTCTGCCGATCGAGGAGCACGATCAGCTCCTTCACGTCGTCCTTGGTGGTGAGGAGCCGCTCGAGCTGCTGGAGCGCGGTGGTGTGGTTGGGCGCCAGGCGCAGCACCTCCTGGTAGGCCTCGATGGCCGCCTCGGGCTTCGCCAGCTGGTCTTCCCAGATCGCCGCCGACTGGAAGATCGCGTTGGCCCGCTCGGTGGGATCGCTGCGGTTTGCCGCCTCGGCGCGGAGGATCTCGATGAGGGACTCCCAGTCGCCCTGGGTGCGGTAGATGCGACCGAGGGCGCGCAGCGCAGGCACGTGGCTGGGGGCGAGCGTCAGCACCTCGCGGTACGAGCTGATCGCCTCGTTGAGGTCCTTGACCTTCTGCTCGTAGAGCTCGCCGACCTTCTGGATCAGCGACGCGGCCTGGTCGGTGCTCGGGGCGATCTCCGACTCGGTGCGGTACATCTTGATCAACGCTTCCCAGCGGCCGTCCTGCCCGTAGAGCCGCCCGAGCGCGCGCAGGGCGGGGAGGTAAGCGGGCGAGAGCTGCAGCACGCGCTCCCAGGCCTGGATGGCGGCCGGGCGATCCTTGAGCTGCTCCTCGAGGATCTCGGCGTTGCGGTGCGCCAGCGAGACGATCTGCTTGGTGTCGCTGGCCAGCCGGGTCTCGGAGTCGTTGAGCTCCAGCAGGTCTTGCCATTTGCCGCCGCGCTCGTAGAGCCGGCCGAGGTTGCGCATCGTCGGTGGGTGATCGGGCGAGAGGTCGAGCACGCGCCTGAGGCACTCGATGGCGCGCTCGAGATCGTTGATCCGGTCTTCGTAGATCGCCGCGATCTTGTTGAGCGTCGAGATCAGCTGCTCGCGGTCGCTGGTCTGCAGGAGATCCTGCTCGTACATCGTGACCAGCTCCTGCCAGCGGCCGAGCTTCTCGTAGAGGCGGATGAGCGCCTTCTGCGCGGGGAGGTACCCCGGCGAGAGCTGGAGGCACGCGTTGTAGCGGGCGATGGCGTCGTCGATGCGGTTGAGGCGCTCCTCGAGCGTCTCCGCGGCCTTGTACAGGCGGCCCGCCTTCTGCCGCGGGTCGTCGGTGGCGGCGGCCTCCGCGTCGTAGGTGTCGAGCAGCCCCTGCCAGTTCTGCGCGCGGTAGTGGAGCTTGCCCAGGCCCGCGAGCGCGCCGGCATGGCCGGGCACCCGGTTGAGGATCGCGTGGTAGCGGCCCACCGCGTCGACCTCCCGCTGGAGCTGCTCGTAGAGCGCGGCGAGGCGCTGGTTGAGCGCCACGAACTCGCTCTCATCGGTGTTGGCGCCCACCCAGGCCAGCAGCACGTCGGCCAGCTCGTCGAAGCGGCTCTGGCCCTCGTAGATGCGGGCGAGCTCGGAGAGGATCAGCGGGTCGTTGGGGCTGACCCGCCGCGCGGCCATCAGCGCCGACAGCGCGTCTTCCGGGCGGCCGAGGCGCTCGTAGGCCTTGCTGATCTGCAGGAAGGTCGGCGCGGCCGACGGGCCCTGGCTCTCGGCCTCGGCGGCGAGGGCGGCGAGCTCCTCGTCGACCGTGCCCTCGCGCTGCGCCACCCGCTTCATCGCCGCGAGCAGCTGGGGATCGCGCCGGTCGAGCACGAAGGCCTCGCGGAACAGCGCGGCCGCGGCCTTCGGGTCCTTCAGGCGGTCTTCCTGCAGCAGGCCGGCGGAGGTCAGGTACACCGCGCGCGCCGCCGGCTCGTTCACGTTGGCGGCCAGCAGCGCGTAGACCTTCACCAGCGCCGGGTAATCGCTCTTCTCGGAATAGACCTGCTCGAGCTGCACCAGCAGCGTGACGTCTTCGGGCTCGAGCTCGAGGCACTGCGCGATCACCGCGCGCGCGTCGTCTTCGCGCGAGAGCCGCTGCTCGAGGAGCTGCCCCTTCTCGAAGAGCAGCGCCGCCTGGGCACGCCGGGCGTCACTGGCGGAGAACTCGGCGTCGATCAGCGTCACCACCATCACCCAGTTGCCGACCTCGGCGAACAGGCGCCGCGCAGCGCGGATGTTGGCGAGGAAGCGCGGCGAGAGCTTGAAGGCCTGCTGGTATGCGACCGCCGCGTTGCGCGGGTGACGCAGCGGCGACTCCCACAGCAGCCCGATCTCGTGGAAGAGGAGGGCGGCCGCGGGGACCGCCCCCATGGCCTTCGTCTCCTTCTCGAGCGCGGAGATGCGGACGCGCGCTTCGTCTTCGGACGCCGTGGCCGGCTCGCTGCTTTCGGCCGGCATCGGGATGGCAGGGATCGCGGTGGAAAGCGTTCTCGGAAACTCGTTCCGCTGCTCACTCATGCGCGTGATTCGTAGCACGCACGTCGGACCGTCGCGAGGAGTTCCCCGGAGTCGACGAGCGCGGCCACCGCGGTGATGTCCTTGTGCAATTCACGATCGGTGTCCATGTGCGGGACGCGCGAACGGATGAGCTGGTGGGCCGCCGCCACGCCTCGCCCCGGGGCGACCTTCGCCGGGTCGCGGAAGTCGAGCGCCTGCGCCGCGACGAGCAGCTCGATCGCCAGCACGTGCCGCGTGTGCTCGACCACCTGGCGGGCCTTGAGCGCCGCGGTCATGCCCATCGACACGTGGTCTTCGCGGCCGGCGGAGGAGGGGATGGAGTCGACCGACGCCGGGTGACACAGGATGCGCGCCTCGGCGACCAGCGCGGCGGCGGTGACCTGCGCGATCATGAAGCCCGAGTTGAGGCCCGAGTTGCGCGCGAGGAACGGCGGCAGCCCGGACAGCGCGGGGTTGACCATCTGTTCCACCCGGCGCTCGCTGATCGACGAGAGCTGGGTCAGCGCCATCGCCACCACGTCGAGCGCGAAGCTCACCGGCTGGCCGTGGAAGTTGCCCGCCGAGATGATCTCGCCCGTCTCGGCGAAGACCAGCGGGTTGTCGGTGCCGGCGTTGACCTCGACCTCGAGGATGCGGCGGGCGAAGACCAGCCCATCACGGGCCGCGCCATGCACCTGGGGGATGCACCGCATCGAGTAGGGGTCCTGCACCTTGGCGCAGTCGCGGTGGCTCTCGACCAGCGCCGAGTCGAGCAGCAGCGAGCGCATGTGCTCGCTCACCACGCCGTGGCCCGGGTGCGGCCGCACCGCGTAGACCGCCTCGAGGAAGGGCTGGTGCGAGCCGAGCATGCCCTCGATGGTGATCGCGCCGGCGAGGTCGAACAGCTCCGCGAGCTCCTCGGCGGCCAGCAGCGTGGGCACCCCGACCGCGCACATCGCCTGGGTGCCATTGACGAGGGCGAGGCCTTCCTTGGCCTCCAGCACCACCGGCTCGAGGCCCGCCTTCCGCAGCGCGTCGCGGCCGTGCATGCGCACCCCGTCGAAGAACGCCTCGCCTTCACCGATCAGCACCAGCGCGAGGTGGGCCAGCGGCGCGAGATCGCCCGAGGCCCCCACCGAGCCGCGCTCGGGCACCACCGGGGTGACGCCGCGGTTGAGCATCTCGAGGCCCAGCCGCAGCGTCGAAGGGCGCACGCCCGAGAAGCCCTTCGCCAGCACGTTGCAGCGCAGCAGCAGCAGCCCCCGCGCCTCGGGGATCGAGAGCGGCTGGCCCACGCCGGCCGAGTGGCTGAGGATGAGGTTTCGCTGCAGCTGCTGCAGGTCCTTCTTCTCGATGCGCACCTCGGCGAGGGTGCCGAAGCCGGTGTTGATGCCGTACGCCGCCTCGTCGCCCGCGGCGACCCGATCGACCAGCTCCCGGGCCTTCGTCACCCGACCCAGCGCCTGGTCCGAGAGGTTGACCGCGCGGTTGCGGGCCCCCACGTCGCGGATGTCGGACAGCGTCAGCGTGTTTCCGTCGATCACCAGCGGCGTGGTCATGGTCGCGCGCTATCCACCACGGCCTCGACGGGCGCAAGCCGTACGCGCTGACGCGCCGCGACAAAGATCTTCGACGCGCGCGGCGGCTCCGCTATGTGTCCGCGCCCATGGCGTTGATCGTTCAGAAATACGGCGGGACCTCGGTCGGAGACATCGATCGCATCAAGAACGTCGCCCGGCGCGCGATCGCCGCGAAGAAGGCAGGCCACCAGGTGGTGGTCGTCGTCTCGGCGATGAGCGGCGAGACGAACCGGCTGCTCAAGCTGGTCAACGGCATCACCGAGCGGCCCAACGAGCGCGAGCAGGACGTGGTGATCGCCACCGGCGAGCAGGTGACCATCGGCCTGGTGTCGATCGCCATCGGGGCGGAGGGCGCCAAGGCCCGCAGCTTCATGGGCCACCAGTGCCGCATCGTCACCGACAGCACCTTCAGCAAGGCGCGCATCAAGCACATCGACGCCGAGGGCATCTTCGCTTCGCTCAAGAAGGGCGAGATCGCGGTGATCGCCGGCTTCCAGGGCGTCGACGAGGAGGGCAACGTCACCACCCTCGGTCGCGGTGGCAGCGACACCACCGCGGTGGCGATCGCCGCGGCGATCAAGGCCGACGCGTGCGAGATCTACACCGACGTCGACGGCGTCTACACCACCGACCCCGGCATCTGCCCGCGGGCCCGGAAGCTCGACCGCATCAGCTACGAAGAGATGATGGAGCTCGCCTCGCTCGGCGCGAAGGTGCTGCAGATCCGCTCCGTCGAGATCGCCATGAAGTACCGCGTGCCGTTGTGGGTGAAGTTGTCCTTCAGCGACGACCCGGGCACGCTGGTCTGTGAGGAGGACAAGGACATGGAAGACATTCTCGTCAGTGGTGTGGCGCTGGATCGCAACGAGACCCGCGTGTCGGTGCGCGACGTGCCCGATCAGCCCGGCATGGCCGCGAAGATCTTCGGCGCCCTCGACGAGAAGGCGATCAGCGTCGACCTCATCGTCCAGGCCACGCCGGTGAACGGGAAGACCGATCTCACCTTCACCATCGGCAAGGCCGACCTGGTCAAGACCCAGGACGTGATGAAGAAGGTCGTCAAGGCGATCAAGGCGGGCTCGATCGACATCGACGACCAGGTCGCCAAGGTGTCGATCGTCGGCGTCGGCATGCGCACCCACTCGGGCGTCGCGGCGCGCATGTTCAAGACGCTCTCGACCGAGGGGGTCAACATCCTCGCGATCTCCACCTCGGAGATCCGCGTCTCGTGCCTCATCCCCGCGAAGTACGCCGAGCTCGCGGTGCGGGCGCTTCACTCGGAGTTCGGGCTCGACACGAAGGCATGAACCGGCCCCAGGCGATCGCCGTGGTGCTGGCGCTCGCCGCCCTGCTCGGCGTGTTCGCCTGGTGGCGCGCGCCGGTGGTCGCGCCCTCGCTGACGTGTGCCGACGGCGGGCCCGTGCAGCTCGGCGCTGACGGGGTGGCGAGCTGTGTGGCCGGGGCCCGGTTGCCCGCCGGCCAGGCCCTCACGCTGGGTCAGAAGTTCGACTGCAACACCGCCACCGCGCAGGAGCTGGCGCTGGTGCCCGGCATCGGTCCTTCGCTCGCCCGGGAGCTGGTCGCCGCGCGCGACGGCGGCTTCCGCGATTGGGCGCAGATCGATGCCGTTCCCGGGGTCGGCGACGCCCGACTGACTGCGTTGCAGGCTGCGTGTGACATCCGCTCGGGGGACGCAGGGCTGTGGTAGAAGCGCACCGTGCTCATCTCTTGCGAGAAGTGCTCGACGACGTATGTGCTTGACGATGCGCTGATCCCTCCGCAGGGCGCTCCCGTCCAATGCACGCGTTGTGGGCATGTCTTCACCGCGCGGGTCACCACCGTCACCGAGCCCACGCCCCCGCCACCCGCTCGCCCCGCAGCCGGCAGCAGCACGATGATGTTCGGCACGCCCGCGGCCGCGGATGCGCCGGATCCGAACCTGAAAAAGAAGATGATGATCGGCGTGCAGGGGGAGAGAGCCGACACGCCGGCCGCTCCTCCTCCTCCGTCCGCCCGCAGCACGATGATGTTCGGCACCACGGCGTCGAACGCCGGAGGCCCGGCAGCCGCGCCCGCGCCCGTGCCTGCCTCCAAGGCGACGATGGTCTTCGGCTCCTCTCCGGTCACTCCGCCGCCGCCTGCGAAGAACCAGACGATGATGTTCGGCACGCCCGCGGGTACCCCGGCGCCGCCGCCTCCAGCGCCACCCGCTCCCGCGAAGAACCAGACGATGATGTTCGGCACCCCGGCTTCGAACGCCGCGGCCGCCGCGCCGACCGCGCCCCCCGCGGCCCGCACCACGATCATGTTCGGGGGTGGGGCCGCTCCACCTGCGCCCCAGCCCGCCCCTTCTGCGAAGCACACGATGATGTTCGGCACGCCGGCGTCGAATGCCGCGGCAGCCCCGCCGCCACCCGCGCCCCCTCCTCCATCGAGCAAGCAGACGATGGTCTTCGGCCAGGCCCAGGCGCCGCTGGCACCGTCGAAGAACCAGACCATGATGTTCGGGACTGGTTCGGTCGACACCTTGCCCGAGGCGCCGGTCGAGGAGACCATCCTCGATCAGCCCGGCCAGTCGTCCCGCACGATGTTGTTCGGCACCCCGGTGGCGCCGCCGAACCCCGAGCCGCCGCCGACCAAGAACCAGACGATGATGTTCGGCCGACCCTCGGCGTCCGCGATCCCCAAGGTGACTGCCGGGAGTGTCGAGCTCGCCGGGTACGCGGCGGACGAGGCGGCGCCGAACGAGAGCACCGTGCGCGTCGACGTGCAGCAGGTGATGGAAGAGCACGGCGCAGACGAGCAGGCGCCAGAAGGCCAGCCGCGCCACGATCGCACCCAGCGCTTCGCGATGAGCGAGACCGGTGGCCCGACGCCTCCGGAGGGGGTCAACCCGGTTCAGGACCGGCACAACCGCACCCAGCTCTTTGCGATGTCGTCTTCGCAGGAATCGACGGTGCCCGTGACGCAGGCGCTCCACGAGCCCTCGGCCTCGGTGTTCGTGGGCGACGCCACGCTGGTTCCGGGGGCCGCGTCTCTCGACCGGGCGGGCCGCGTCGCCGCCTTCGACCTCAACAGCACGCTGCCGCCGGACCAGCCGGTTGTGGAGTTCCTGGCTGAGCGCCCAGACCCTGACGGGGTCTCCCTGCTCCATGACCCCGCGAACCGGACGCCGCCCGAGGCACGTGCGGCCGAGATGGACGGACCCGTCGCGACCACGCTCCCCAACCTCGGCGCGGTGATCGGGGGGCGGCCGATGGCGCCGCTGTCCGTGGAGCTGGCCCCGGAGCCCTCCGGGTCGCCGCAGGACCTCATGCGTTCGCACCAGCAGATGCAGAGCGCCCGCGAAGATGCCGAGGCGGCGCGAGCCGTGCGTTCCGGCGGGGCAGGGCGCGCGGTGGTGATCATCCTGGCGATCGTCGCACTCATCCTGCTCGCCGTGCTCGTGTACCGGCTGTTCGGCCCGCAGCTCATGGGCCAGAAGACCGGGGCGCTTCCGGCTGTCGTGGCGCGCACGTTCTTCAGCTGAGGGCGTCAGTGCCTCCGAGCGCCCGGGCCCGTGCCCGACGCGCCGCGGGCTCCAGTTGCGCGTCTCGGGGAAGGGCGTTGGCGCGAAGAGGTCCCGCGTTCAGCAGGGGCCCGTGCACACCGGCGCCGAGGTGCGCGCGCGGCGGCTCTCGACGGGCAGCAGGGTCGCGTAGCCTGCGAACAACTCAGCCGTCAGGCGCGGCTTCGAGCCGGGCGCCTCGGTGCGCAGCCAGTCGTTGAGCCTCCGCCCGTCCGCGGTGCGGAGTTGCGTCGGGTTCGCGAGGTTCATTCGGTACCGCACCACGCCGCGCGCGACGCGGTGGATCACCAGCACCGTGCCGTCGGCCTCGACGTCCTCCACGAGGCCGATGTGCGTGAGGCCGTCGTTGGTGTGGCCGTCGCGGTTGAGATCGTAGGTCTCCTTGAAGAAGACCAGGTCACCGGGGAGCGGACGCCCGCCCTCGAAGATGCGCCCGTGCTTCGCGGCGAAGCGCCACATCGCGGTGACGCCATTGTCGCCGGGCGCCGCCTCCGCGAGGAGGTTGACGCCCAGTGGTTCGAAGACGGCGCGCACGAGGCCGGTGCAGTCGTCGCCGTAGCGCCTCCCCTGCACCACCAGCTTCGTCTTGCCGACGAGGCCCTGGGCGGTGCCGACGGCCGTCTCCCGGGAACCGGTGGCGACGACGACCGGGCTGGCCGTCTCCCCAGGCGCCGGGACCTCGGGGATCTCACGCGCTGAGGCGGGCAGGGTGAAGGGCTCGTAGCGTTCGACGTAGAGGTGTCGGCCACCGACGGGCGCGCCCGTGGCACAACCGGTGACGGCCAGCCAGGTCGCTGCGCTGAGCAGGGTTCGGCGCATGCAGGCAGCCTCGCGCACGGGGAGCCGCCGTCAATTTCCTCTACGGCTGGTGGTAAGAGCACCCGGTGCGTCTGGTCCTGGTGCTGAGCGTTGCAGTGGTGCTGCTGTCGGCTTGCCGCGACAGCGCCTTTCAGGCCGCCTCGAAGGTGGACACGGCCACGGCGTGGCGGAACTTCGTTGCCGAGAACCCGAAGGACGACGGGGTCGAGGCCGCACAGAGCCGGCTCGCCG
This sequence comes from Myxococcales bacterium, assembly GCA_038248085.1. Taxonomy (GTDB): domain Bacteria; phylum Myxococcota; class Myxococcia; order Myxococcales; family Myxococcaceae; genus Archangium_A. The sequence goes on from JBBRUE010000030.1 coordinate 16,235, forward strand.
AGCTCGACTTCGCCGAGGCCCAAAAGGCCCACTCGGTCGTCGCCTACAAGCGCTACCTCGAGGAATACCCGGAGAGCGACAAGGCCCCCACGGTGCGCAAGCTGCTCGAGGCGCTGCGTTTCAACGCCGCCATGGAGCGGGGCACGGCGCACGCGCTGCGCCAGTTCCTCCGCGATCACCCCGACGGCGCGCACCATGAAGAGGTCGACGCGCGGCTCTCGAAGCTCGAGCTCGAAGAGCTGGTGACCTCGGAAGATCCGAAGATGCTCGAGGCGCTGGTGAAGAAGCACCCCGAGGACCCGCGCGTCGAGCAGGCGACCTCCAAGATCGACGACGCCGCGTGGGGCGACGCCAGGTCGGCGCAGGCGCTCTACGCGTACCTCCGCGACTACCCGGCGGGGCGGCACCGAGACGACGCGCGGCGCAAGCTGCTCTCGCTGCAGATCGAGGGCCTGCTCGTCTCAGGCGCGCTCGACGAGGCCCGGGTGGTGATGGGCAAGGCGCCGCTGGCGAAAGACCTCCCCGAGCTGGGCCCCCGGCTGGCCCGCGCCGAACAGATCGCCTCGCTGCAGCGCTCGAAGGACCAGCGGGTCGCCCAGGTGTTCGCGGGGCAGTCGCTCCGCTCGGTGCCCGACCTGCTCAAGACCATGACGGCCCACGATCCGCTCGACCGGTGGCAGGCGGCCGAAGAGGTGGGGGCGCACGTCTCGGTGCTGGCGATCGACCCGCTGCTCGAGCAGATCCGCAGCGCACGATCGGTGCTGGTGCGGCAGCGGGCGTTCGAGAGCCTGGGGCGCGTGCTGCGCTCGTTGCCGAGGGCGGTGGCCGAGTACGAGGTCGCCACCCGGCTCGAGCCGCTGCAGGGCCAGGAGAGCGACAGCCAGGTCATCTTGACCCAGGCCGTGCTGCTCGATCTCACCGGCCAACTCGAGCGCGCCTCGAGCCAGTACCAGCGCATGTGGGACGCGGCGAACCCCGACCCGATCGTGCTCCGGCGCTGGGCCGACATCCGCCGGGAACGTCGGCAGTACTTCTCGTCGGCCGTGGTGGCGCGGCAGCTCGCGGCCTGGGCGAAGGGCACCGCCGAGGGGTCGATCGATCCGGGCCCGCTGTCGGCGCTCTCGTCGAGCCGCGAGCTGTGCGCCGCGGTGGAGATGGCGCGCTTTGCCGAGGCGGTGCTGGAGAACGCGGCGAAGCAGAAGACCGAGTTCCCCGACGACGTCGACGCCTTCCTGGTGCGGGGGCGGGAAGCCCGGCGGCTCTCCGAGGCCAGGCTGCGCGACGCGGAGCTGCAGCTCCTCACGGTCGACCCCAACGCGCGGCGCTGCGGCGACGCGGCGATCACCGACCGGCTCGTCGAAGGAGAACAGCGGCGCATCGCCTCGATCACGGCGCTCAAGCAGAAGCCGCCGAAGGAGCTCCCGTTGATCCTCGAGGTGGTACGCGAGCGCGACCCCTCGACGCAGGTGCGCGACGCGGCGAAGTGATTTATTTCGGCGTGAGGTACGGCGCCGACGCGAAGAAGACCTTGCACGCCAGGTAGCCGCCCAGCGGGCCGGCGAAGTCGGCGACGAGGCACGCGGCCAGCGAGTGGCGCAGCACCTTGACCTGCACCGCGCCGAAGTAGAGGGCCAGCACGTAGAAGGTCGTCTCGGTGCTGCCGTTGAGCACCGAGATCAGGTACCCGAGGAACGAGTCGGGGCCGTAGGTCTTGAGGGCCTCGGTCATCACGCCCAGCGCGCCGCTGCCGGACAGCGGGCGGATGAGCGCCATCGGCAGCGCCTCGGGCGGAAAGCCGATCGGCGCCACCAGCGGCGAGAGCACCGAGACCATCACGTCCATCGCTCCCGACGCGCGGAACATGCCGATCGCCAC
>JBBRUE010000031.1:0-18065 GCA_038248085.1 Myxococcales bacterium
CGCTCGGCGTCGATGGCGTTCCCCACCGAGCCTCGCGGCCTGTCCCGCAATGAGGCGGTCGCGCGGGCGCTCGAGTCGCTCGCGCCCCAGATGGAAGGCCTCAAGGACCGCTACGCCTTCGAGACCTACGGGTTCGACCCCGAGCTCGGCGCGACCACCGTGGACGGGCTGCGCGCCCAGCCCCCGCGCGCCAACCGCAGCGATCTCTTCGCTGCCCTTCGCGCGATCAAGGCGGGTGAGGGGGGCGGCGCGCGCAAGCTCTCCGGCGTCATTCTCTTCAGCGATGGCGCGGACAACGCCGATCTCGCCGGCGGCCTGAGCGGGCGTCCGAAGCAGGTGCTCGAGCAGCTCGGCGTGCCGGTCACCACGGTGGCGGTGGGCAAGGGCGGCTTGACCGACCTCTCGATCGACGCGGTGAAGGTCGACGACTTCGCCTTCGTGCGCAACTCGATCACCGCGGAGGTCGAGCTCCACGGCCGCGGGTTCGCCGACCAGGCGGTGCAGGTGGTGCTCAAGCGCGAGGGGCAGGTCGTGGCGACCAAGGTCGCGACCTTCTCGAGCAACGACGAGACGCAGAACGTCAGCTTCACCTTCACCCCCGATCAGACCGGGCGCTTCGTCTACACGGTGTCGGTGCCGGTCTACCCGGAGGAGGTCGTCGCCGAGAACAACAGCCGCTCCTTCGCGCTCAAGGTGATCCGCGATCGCGTGCGCGTGCTGCTCGTCGCCGGCCGCCCCACGTGGGACGAGCGCTTTCTTCGCGGCGTGCTGCGCTCGGACGCGAACGTCGAGCTGATCAGCTTCTACATTCTGCGCAACCAGCTCGATGACTCCGGCGTGTCCCCGGGTAACGAGCCGCGCGAACTCTCGTTGATCCCCTTTCCGCGCGAGGAGATCTTCCAGAAGAAGATCGACACCTTCGACGTGATCATCGTCTTGAACTTCGGCCACGAGGACCAGGGCGTCTCGCTTGCCGCGTTCCGCCGCGACATCGAGAACTACGTGCGCAACGGCGGTGCCTTCGCCTACCTCGGCGGCGATCGATCGTTCGGTGAAGCGCAGTCGCCGATCAACCCATTCACCGAAGTGCTGCCCGTCACCACCGCCGGCGCTGCGGAGCAGCAGCCCTTCGTCGCCCGGCTCACGCTGCAGGGGCTCACCCACCCGATCACCGCGTTGGGCTCCGGCGGGATGAGCAGCGAGGCGGCCTGGGCGGCGTTCCCGGCGATCCCCGGCATGAACCTCACGCGGCCCAGGGAGGGCGCGACGGTGCTGCTGACGCACCCCACCGCGCAGGTCGATGGAAAGCCGGCGCCGCTGCTCACCATCGCCGAGCTGGGGCGCGGCCGCACCATGGCCCTCTCCACCGACGCCACCTGGTACTGGGCGTTTCCGTCGCACGCGGGCGGCGCACCGACGCGCAACTACGAGCGCTTCTGGAGCAACGCCATCCGCTGGCTGGTGCGCGACCCCGATCTCACCACGCTCTCGGTCACCGCCGACCCTTCGAGCGTCGAGCCCGGCAAGCCGGTCGGGGTGGTGGTGGTCGCCCGGCAGCCCGACTACCAGCCGGCGCCAGGGGCGAAGGTGTCGGTCGATCTGATCGACGCCGACGATGGGCACGTCGTCGCGCAGCAGCGTGGTGAAGCGGGGCCCGACGGCACCATTCGCCTCGAGTTCCCCGCGCCCGACCCTGGGGCCTACAAGGTCGTCGGTCGCGCCACGAAGGACGACAAGGTGCTCGGGGAGAGTTCCGATGCGGTGGCCGTGCGCGCCGTCGGGCCCGAGCTGGCCGATGCCCGCGTCAATGGCAGCCTGCTCGAAGACATCGCCAAGGCCACCGGGGGCGCGTTCTTCGATTCACCTTCGTTCAGCTTGTCCGATGTTCCCTTGCGCGAGCCTCCGCTGGTCGAGGTCGGCCGGTCGAAGGATCAGCCGCTGTGGGATCGCTGGTACTGGCTGACGTTGCTGGTCGCGGTGGTCGGGCTCGAGTGGGCCGTGCGTCGCCGCTTCGGCTACGTATGACAGAGGTCTCGGCGTCGGGGCCGAGATGCCCTCGAAGGCGGGCCCACGAGGGCGGCCCGAGGGTCACCCAGGCATCAGGATGAGCGGGCTCCGCGTCGTGCCGAACGCCGGAGCCCACGTTTCCTGGAACGGCGCTGACATCATGTGCTGCGCGATGTGCGCGAAGACCTCGCGCGGTGAGCCCAGCGCCTGGGCCCGCTGCGTCAGGTTGGGCACGAGGTCCCCTGCGTCGAAGCCGGTCGCGTGGACATTTCCCAGCAGCGCCCGTGGCACGAACGCCGGAGCGAAGCGCGAGTGGCGGTACATCGTCACGCAGCCCGGCTCGTCGAGCACGTGGGCGGCCAACGGGAGCTCATGGACGTTGAACACCAGCTTGAGCTTCCCCTCGTGCGGATCGAAGTCGCCGCGAAGCCGGTGATCTCCCCGGGGAATCAGCCGGCGCTCGACGTAGCACCACGCCTTGGGGCCCATCGGCTTCGGGCCCCGGTAGCGCAGAAAACGCCGCACGTTGCGCGCGTCGAACCGGGCTCCGCCTGCGGAGCTGCGCAGCGCCTCGAGCTTCGGCAGAAACGCCGCGAGCCCGTACTCCGACGCGAAGGCCTCGAGTGATCGCGCCGACACGAAGGCCGCCACCCGCGCCTCGAGCCGCGCGCGATCGTCGTCGACCAGCAGCTCGTCGAAGCGCGTCTTGAGCCCCGCGAAGCTGACCGGCACGAGCGCCTCGAGCGGCAACCCATGCTTCGCCCACTTCGCGTCGAGCTCCCGGGCTGCAGCCGAGATCGGGCGCAGGTTCCAGTCGGGAGGGCCCGCAGGCGTCGAGGGCCCGGCCGCCCCCGAGGTCCAGATCGTCGCGCACGGCTCGACCCGGGTTCCCGCGAAGGCGCCGCGCTCGAGCACCATCACCTCGCGCAAGCGCAGCCGCGAGAGCATCGCCTCCCGCACCGGCGCGTGCGCGAAGGCATCGAGCAACGTCGCGGACGTGAGGAACGCCAGCGCGCCGGGGCCCTCCTGCAGCCTGAGCGACGCCTTCAAGAGAAAGAAGACGTAGTCCTCGCGCAGGCTCGTGCCCCGCTTGAGCTGCAGGTTCGACGGCAGCCACGCGCAGGCCCGCGCCCAGGCGGCCGGCGACCGGAGCAGGGGCGACGTCCCGTTCCACGGCGGGTTACCGATCCACAGCTCGAAGCACCCGTCGCGCGGCGGGAGCAGCTCCGAGGTCAGCGCGTCGCCCACGACGATCCTCGCGCCGGGCAGTCGCTCCTGGCAATGCCGCGCCGACGTCTCGTCGATCTCGACTCCGATCAACTCCGCCCGTGGCCACCGGCTCGCGGCGACGCTCAAGAAGGCGCCGGCCCCACACGCAGGGTCGATGATGCGCAGGCGCCCCCGCGCTGGAACGAAAGGGGCCACGGCCGAGAGCACCCGCTCCACCAGCGGCGCAGGCGTGAAGAACGCACCCAGGCGCTTCCGCTCGGTGGCACCGAGGTGTGACGCGAGCGCTTCTTCGTCCAACGCCTCAATCATCGTGGTAGAGCCGCGCCGATCCATGACGCTGCGACGCGTTCATCTCCGCATCACGGGCCTCGTGCAAGGGGTGTCGTATCGCGCCTGTGCACGAGACGAGGCGCGTCGGCTGGGCCTTCGGGGCTGGGTGCGCAACCTCCCCGGTGGCGAGGTCGAGTCGGTGGCCGAGGCGACCCCTGACGTGGTGGACCGCTTCATCGCCTGGTGCCACCAGGGCCCCGCCGAGGCCCGCGTCGAGGCCGTGCACGTCGACGAGGCTGCCATCGACGCTCCCTTCACCACGTTCGAGGTCCGGCGATGAGTTTCGGAGGCCCGTTTCTCATCGCCTCGCTCTCGTCGATGCTCGGCATTCGCGCGGGCATGAACGTCGCGGTGCACCACCCCCCCGAGGGGTTCCTCGACGCCCTGTTCCCGCTCCCCGAGGGCGCCGCGCTCATCAACGACTCGAAGACCGGCCTCGACGTGCAGGTCCTCTTCGCAGCCCGGAAGACCGAGGTGGTCGAGCTGCTCAGCGCGTTGACCCACGGCATGGCCGTGCACGGCGCCATCTGGGTCTGTTTCCCGACGGCCACCGAAGCGCCGCACGCGCCCTCGGAAGACTTCGTCCGGCTGGCCGCCCTCGAGATGGGGCTCCACGACACCAAGAAGCTGATGCTCGACCCGGCGTGGACGGCCCTGAAACTCCAGTGGAAACCCCGGGGCCCCCGTGTCGAGCTGCCGGAAGCCCGGGCCTGAGATTCCCGACAATTCCTTTCCTCCCCCGGGCGATTCGTGAAACGCTCTGCGGGACAACTCTTTTAGACGGGGCTCCCGGTCGGACCTGATGCAGGCCGAAGATTACGGGGCGAAGTCGACTCCGCGGGGCCGTTTCCCGAGGGGTTTCCTTGATTTAACCGGCAGGGGGTCTGGTGGTTGACCTTCGCGGAGTGACACCACAGCGTGAACTTCCTGCGAGTGGCGCCGCCTCCTGCCCTTTGGTGCAGCAATTGACTCGTGCGTGCTCCGCGTCCCGTCCGCGGGGCCTGCGATGTCATGCTGCACAGAACGGATTCAACCATGAGCAGCGTTCTCGTCATCAACGCCGCGGGTCGGGAGACCCGAGTCGCGCTGGTCGAGCAGGGCCACATCGCTGAGTTTTATCTCGAGCGAAAAAAAGACCGTGGCATCGTCGGTAACATCTTCAAGGGTCGCGTCACGCGTGTGCTCCCAGGCATGCAGGCGGCCTTCGTCGACATCGGCCTGGACAAGGCGGCGTTCCTCTACGTCGGCGACGTCCTGTTCGACCCCGACGTCACCCGTCACCAGTTCGACCTGACGGAAGGGGAGAACGACGACGACGTGCCGGAGGTGCCGGAGGAGACCGAAGAGGTCGCCTCGTCTGAACCGTCGTCACCCGACGCGTCGCCCACGCCGACCGCGGGCGTCGATGCCGTCGCGGCCGATGCGCCTGAACCCACCTCGACCGGGGCCGAAATCGTCGCCGCCGCCGTCGCAGAACAGACCCCTGCGCCCTCGGGCGCCGAGGTCGTCGCCGCCGCCGTCGACCAGTCGGCCGCCGAGGGCGCTGCTGCTTCGAGCGAGCCCACGTCCGGTGCCGACGTCCTCGCCGCGGCCGTCGAAGCCCAGGGTGCGCCCGTCGTCAGCGCGCCCCCTGCCGAAACCGAGAAGATCGACGCCCAGCGCACCACGGCGCCCCGCGACGTGCGCTTCAAGGAGAAGGACAAGGACAAGCAGCGTGAGCGCGATCGCGAGAAGGGCGATCGCCAGCGCAAGACCGAGCCGCCCAAGAAGAGCCAGCGCATCGAGGATCTGCTCAAGGTCGGCCAGGAAGTCCTGGTGCAGGTCTCGAAGGATCCCATCGGCACCAAGGGCGCGCGCATCACCTCGCACATCTCGATCCCCGGCCGGCACCTGGTGTTCATGCCGACCGTCGATCACGTCGGCATCAGCCGCCGCATCGGCAACGAGAAGGAGCGCCGCCGCCTCCGTGACACCGTCGATCGCCTCCGCCCGCCCGGCACCGGCTTCATCGTGCGCACCGTCGCCGAGAACGTGCCCCAGGAGAAGCTCGAGGCCGACATCCGCTTCCTCATCGAGGTGTGGAACGAGACAGTCCGCAAGAGCGAGAAGATCCACCGCGCTGGCCTGATGCACGCCGACCTCGACCTGATCCTCCGCGCGACGCGCGATCTCTTCGCCCAGGACATCGAGAAGCTGATCATCGACGACCGCGAGGAATACGAACGCGTGCAGCGCTTCGTCGAGGCGCAGGACCCCACCCTCAAGGACCGGGTGGTGCTCCACGACGCCGAGGAGCCGATCTTCGACGCCTACGGCATCGAGGAGGAGATCAAGCGCGCTACCGCGCGCAAGGTGTGGCTGCGCTCAGGCGGCTACCTGATCATCGACCAGGCCGAGGCGCTCACCGCGATCGACGTGAACTCCGGCCGCTACGTCGGCAAGAAGAACCTCGAAGACACGATCGTGAAGATCAACACCGAGGCGGCCAAGGAGATCGTCTACCAACTCCGGCTCCGCAACATCGGCGGCATCATCATCTGCGACTTCATCGACATGGAGAAGCAGCAGAACCGCGACAAGGTCTTCAAGTCGCTCCACGAGTCGCTGGGCCGCGACAAGGCGAAGACCAACGTGCTGCGCATCAGCGAGCTGGGCCTCGTCGAGATGACCCGCAAGCGCGTGCGCGAGTCGATCGGCCGCATCCTCCACGAGCGGTGCGGCTACTGCGCCGGCCAGGGCTCGGTGAAGACGGCCACCACGGTGGCCTACGAGATCTTCCGCGAGCTGCGCCGTTCGGCCGGCGCCTACAAGGACCCGACGATGGTGGTCCAGGCGCAGACCGAGGTCGCCAACGTGCTGCAGAACGACGAGCGCGAAGAGCTCCGCCACCTGATGGATCGCTTCAACAAGTCGATCCAGGTCAAGCCGCGCAGCGACTACCACCGCGAGCAGTACGACATCTACGCGCGGCCGGTGTCAGGCGTGGAGATCAAGATCGCCGCGACCACCGTCGAGCACGACCCGAGCACCTACACCAGCAACCGCAAGCCGGGCAGCAACGAGGCGCGCTTCGGCGGTGATCGGGGCGAGCGCGGCGAACGGGGTGGTGGGGATCGTCCCGCGGGAGATCGTCCGCCCGGTGAGCGGCCCGCTGGCGACCGGCCCCCGGGAGAACGTGGTGGACGCGGCCGCGACCGCGGTGGGCGTGGCGGCGGTGGTGGTGGTGGCGAGCGCGGCGGCCGTGAGACTCGCGGTGGTGGCGGTGGCGGCGGCGGCAGTGGTCAGAACCAGCAAAACCGTCCGCCCCGGTCGTCGCCTCCGGGTCCCCCTCCGTCCGCCCCCAGCGGTAACAACCAGGAGTGAGCTGAATGAGCGGAACCGTCGACCGACGCATCGACGCACGGCGCACGATCAATCACGAGTTCTCGTCGGTGGAGCAGTTCATCAACGAGTACGTGATCAATCTCAGCCGCAGCGGCGTATTCATCAAGTCTGACGATCCGCTCCCCATCGGGACGAAGGTCAACTTGCGCTTCACGGTGATCTTCGAGGACCTCGAGACCATCGAAGGCGTGGGCGAAGTGGTCCGGCGCATCGAGCCGGGCACACCGAACCAGACCCCTGGCATGGGCGTGGTCTTCACCGAGCTCACGCAGGTTTCGCGGGAGCTGGTCGAGCGGATCCTCGTTCGCCGCTGACGTGACATGGGCGAGCCCGCAGCCACCGAGCCGTCGCCGCCGGCCAAGCGGCTGTCGAGCTGGGGCCGCCGCGCCGTCGCGCTGTGGCGACTCATCGTCGCGGTGGTGCTCGGCTTCCGCGGAGAAGCGCTGGGGCTCCGCGCTGGCAACCTGACCTTCATCACCATCACTTCGCTGGTGCCGATGGTGGCGGTCATCTTCTCGCTGCTCCACGCGTTCAACGCCAAGCGCATCGACCCGCTGGTGTTGAAGTTCTTCGAGGACATTCTCTCTCCGGGCGGGCGCGCCCAGTCCGAGCAGACGATTCGCACCTTCCTCTCGGCCTCCAACTCCCGCGCCGCTGGGAGCCTGTCGTTCGTCGTGGTGCTCGTCTCGTCTGGGCTCATGCTTCGTCACCTCGACGCCTCGCTCAACGACATCTGGCGCGTGCGACGGAAGCGGCCGATTCTCGTCAGCATCGGGCTGTACGCGGGCGTGCTCTTCTTCGGCCCGCTGCTCATCGGCATCTCGCTGCTCAGCACCGAGGGCGTGAAGCGGTTCCTCGGCTGGCTCGAGTTCCCGTTCTCCGCGCAGGCGTACGTGCTGGGCTCGGTGGTCTCCGCGTTCGTCGTCTTCACGATGCTCTACAAGCTCGCGCCCCACGCCCCCGTGCGCTGGCGCTCGGCGATCACCGGCGGCGCGGTCGCCGGCATCGCGTGGGAGGCCGCGCGCCACCTCTACGGAGGGATCGCCAGCCTCTTCTTCAGCGCCAACAAGGTCTACGGCTCGTTGGGCATCGCGCCCCTCTTCCTGATGTGGATCTACGTCGGCTGGTACCTCGTGTTGTCCGGCGCGCGACTCGCCTACGCCGTCGAGCACGCGGACTTTCACGACGAGTTCCGAGAACTGCTCGAGCACCCGCGCAGCAACGAGCTGATCGCCGCGCGCATCGCCGAAGAGATCGCCCGCGCCTCGCTCGAAGGCGCGCCCCCGCCGACGTCGCGCACGTTGTCGGTGGCGCTCCTCCTGCCCGAACAGCGCGTGAAGGAACTCGTGCAGGTGCTGATCAACGGCGAGCTGCTGGTCGCCAACGACAAGGGGGCACTGCTCCCCGCGCGCGAGTTGAGCACCTTGACCCTCGCCGACGTCTCCGCGGCCGTCGGTGGAACGGCCCGCATCGTCAAACGGGAGCGCGCTTCGAACACCGGTCACTTTGAAAGCGTGGCCCGCATGTTCACCTCGGCTGACGAGACAACCATCGAGAAACTCAGGGCAATTTCATGGGCTGACCTCGCCCTGAGACCCGCAGAGAAGTCCGAAAAAGCGTAGGTTTCTTGCAGGGTTGAGCCCTTCGAGGGTAGCATCACCTCCAAATCCACAGTGATTCTGGACCGTTGGTCCACACAGGGGGAACGCCGGTGCTCAAGTCCGATCTCGTGAACATCCTGGTTGCCAAGAAGGGTGTGACGCAGAAGCAGGCCGAAGCCACGGTCGAGATGATCTTCGGGGCGATGAAGGATGCGCTCGTCGCCGGAGAGAACATCGAGATCCGCGGGCTCGGAGCCTTTCACGTGAAGCACTACGGCGCCTACCAGGGCCGCAACCCCAAGACGGGGGAGCCCATCGCGGTGCGCTCGAAGCGCGGCCTGCTCTTTCGCGCCGGCAAGGAACTGAAGGATCGCGTCAACCGCCCGGGCCCCGACGGCAAGGTCCCGCCGCTCGCCCCCGGCCAGTAGCCGCGGGCCGACGCACGAAGCCCCTCGCTCCCTTCACGGGAAGAGAGGGGCTTTCTTACGCGCTCAGCTCTGCGCGACGGCGACGAGGCGTCCCACCGGCCGCACCTGCAGCTCCGGGTCGAGCTCGCCGAAGGTCAGCACCGCCACCTCCGGGAACGGGCCTTCGATCAGCCGGCGCAGCACGCGGCGCACGTCGGGCGACGAGAGCAGCACCCCCTTGCCCTGCCGCGCGACGCGCTTGACGCCTTCGATGATCGCCCCCGCCTCGGACGGGTCGATCGCCGCGCCACCTCGGCGCAGCGTCTCTTCGACGGCGGGGTCGACCAGCCACGCGAACAGGGGCCCGTTCTGCGCGAACTGGTGACTGATCTGCCGTGACAGGGCGGCGCGGCACTTCTCGGCGAGCTGCGCGGCGTCGCCTTCGGTGGTGGGCGAGACCAGCGCGTCGAGGATCGCGCGGAGATTGCGGATGCTCACCTGCTCATGGAGCAGCTTCTTGAGCACGTCGGTCAGCAACGGCAGCGGCACCTTCTGCAGTGCCTCCTTCACCAGCGCTGGCGCCTGGGTCTCGAGCGTGGCGAGCGAGGCGGAGACCTCCTGCACGCCGAGGAACGACGCCGCGCGCTTCCGCAGCAAATGGGTCAGGTGATCGACCAGCAGGTCCCGGCGCGAACGCGCCAGCAGCCCCTTCGAGGCCAGCGCCTCCCGTGTCGTCGCGACGGCGGCGAGCTGACGCCCGAGCGCGTCCTGGGCGGGCGTGGCCTCGATCCCCATGGCCTTCAGCTCGACGGTGTTCCCCAGCGTGAACAGGTCCCCCACGGGGAGCTGTCCCCGGCCGGCGGGCACCTCGTCGACCGCCAGCGCGTACCCATGGGGCTGCAGCGGCGCGCCGGTCCGCACGCGGAAGGCGGGCACGCGTACGCCGAGGTCCATGAAGAGACGCTCTCGCACCGAGTTGAGGTCGACGTGCACGAAGGCCTGCGCTTCCTCCTCGACCAGCGCCGTCAACTCCGGGGCGAGGTCGAGCACCAGCGGAGTGACCGCCTGCACCTGCTCCTCGAGCTTCGGGGCCTGGGCTGAGGCGACCCGGTCCTCGGTCCGCTTCTTCGGCGCGTCCACGGGCTTCTCCTTCAGTCGTTGCAGGCCGAGCCCGACGAGCACCGCCGCCCCCGCGATGACGATGAACGTCAGGTGGGGCATGCCCGGCATCGCGGCGAACGCGAGGCAGAGACCGGCGACCACGTAGAGCGCCTTGTGCTGGCCGAAGAACTGCGCGCCGATGTCGGTGCCCAGGGAGTCGCCTTCATTCTCCGACGCGACACGCGTGACCACGATGCCCGCGGCCACCGCGATCGCCAGCGAGGGAATCTGCGACACCAGCCCGTCTCCGATGGCGATCAGCGCGTAGGTGCTCGCTGCCTCCGCGGCCGTCAGCCCATTCTGGAGCACGCCGATCACGATGCCTCCGAGGAGGTTGATGAGGGTGATCACCAGGCCTGCGATGACGTCTCCCTTCACGAACTTCATCGCGCCGTCCATGGACCCGAAGAGCTGCGACTCCCGCTCGAGGGCGCGACGGCGCGCCCGCGCCTGGTCCTGGGTGATGGCGCCCGCGCGGAGATCGGCGTCGATGCTCATCTGCTTCCCGGGCATGGCGTCGAGCGTGAAGCGCGCGCTCACCTCGGCCACTCGCTCGGCGCCCTTGGTGACGACGAGGAACTGCACGAGCGTGAGGATGGCGAAGATCACCGCGCCCACCACGTAGTCTCCGCGCACCACGAATTCGCCGAAGGCCTGGATGATCTCACCCGCGTGGCCCTCCGAGAGCGCCAGCCGGGTCGACGAGACGTTCATCGCCAGCCGGAAGAGCGTGGTGATGAGCAGCAGCGTGGGGAACGACGCGACCTTGAGCGCGTCCTTCGCGTACAGCGCCGCCACCAGCAGCGCGACGGCCGCCGCGAGGTTGATCGCCAGCCCCACGTCGAGCAGCCAGCTCGGGAGCGGCACGATCATCGCTCCGATGATCATCGCCATCACCACCGCGAGCACGATGTCCGACGACGACTTCGCGCGCGCGAGGACCTCTTCGACGACGTCGAGCACCCGGTTCATGGAAGGCCTCCTTCCTGCTGCTTCGTTTCGCTCACTTCGAGCGCGACCTTCAGGATGGCCGCGGCGGCCTGGTACAGCTCTTCGGGAACCTCTTCACCGACGTCGTAGTGAATGAGACTCCGCGCGAGCGGGATGTCGCGCACCACGGGAATGCCCAGCGCCTCGGCTTCTTTGCGGATCTTCAACGCGTCCTCCTCCTGGCCCCTGGCCACGATGTAGGGGGCGTCGCACTCGGCTTCGGCGTACCGGAGCGCGACGGCAATGTGCGTCGGGTTCACGACGATCGCCGAGGCCTGCTGCACGCCCCGCGCGCGGCCGCCGCTGGCGAGCTGCTTCTGGAGCGACTTCCGCTTCGCCTTCTGGTGCGGGTCGCCCTCGGAGTTCTTGTGCTCCTGCTTCACTTCTTCGTGGGACATCATGAGGTCCTTCACGTGGCGCTTCTTTGCCCAGGCCCAGTCGGCGACGCCGAGCGCGAGCAGCAGCACCGCGGCCTTGAGCACCACGGGACGCAGCACCGTGAGCAGCGCGACGTACGCGCTCCGGCCGTCGTGTTGCATCGCGGTGAACGCGAGCGACCCATTCGATTCGACCGCGCGCCAGAAGAGCCAACCCACGATGGCCGCGACCAGCAGCCCCTTGAACACGTCGACCATCTGACGAACCGAGAAGAGCTTCTTCGCGCCCTCGATGAAGTTGATGCGCTCGAGCTTGGGGCTGACCGCATCGGCGTTCAGTTGCAGACCTGCTTGGGCGACGGTGGCGGCGATCGCCCCGAGCAGGGCGCCCGCGAGGCTCGGCGCGACGCACGCGGCGAGCAGGCGCACGGCCTGGTCCAGCGCCAATGCGGGCGCGAGATCCTGGGCCGTGAAGACTGACTTCGTCCACGCGAGAACCCGGCGTGCCGTGTCATCGACGAACACCAGCGTCGCGGTCAACCCACCGAGCGTCACCGCGGCAGAAGTGAAGAGCTTGCTCTTCGGGATCTGCCCCTTCTTCTGGGCGTCCTTGAGCTTCTGGGACGTCGGCTGGTGGGTCTTCTCGCTCATGGGGTGTGGCTCCCTTGAGCAGGGCTCGGGCCAACGGAAGGCGCCCTTAAATCAATGAGTTGGCGACAGAATGCCGTCCGTCGGGAGATCTCAGCGGCCGAGAACCGCGAACGACTGCAACTCGTCCGCGTGGGCCAGCGCGAGCTCCTGCAGCCGCGCCGCGATGACCCCGATGCCGAGCCACACCACGGCCCCTCCACCGAGAATCCGCAGCGGTGCGCCGGTCTCCTGCAGGTTCATGCTGGGCGCCGCGCGAGACGCGAGACCCAGGCAGGCATCGATGGCCAGCGTCAGCCCCGCGATCGGTGCGCCGATCGCGAAGCCCGTCGAGAACGCGGTGCTCACCAGCCGCACCACGTACATCGCGACGTCTTCGGTGTGGTGAAACGTGCCGGGCGGCACCAGCCCGTAGCTCCGGGTCAGTCCGGCGAGCATCGCGGGCCAGACCAGCCCGGCCGAACCGATCGCGAGGAGCAGGTGGTACAGCGCGTCGCCCGTCGCGGCCTCCTTCGTGCCCGCCATCGGGAGTGCCGCTTCGGCGGAGGACCCGCGGAAGAGATCGATGAAGCGACCTCCCATTCGCGCGGCGTCGAAGGGCAGGGCGGCGACGAGGCCCAGTGACGTTCCGAAGAGGACCTCCTGGGCCATCAGCCCGACCAGCTCGAAGGTGCTGGGGGTGAGCGGCGCGCCGATGCCTCCCGCCGCGTGAAGGAAGAGCGCGAGCGCGAGCACCACCCCGAGCTTCACGTGGGTCGGCGCGTGCGTTCCACCGAGGAGCGGGCAGAGAAACGCGACGGGAACGAGGCGCGCGCTGATGAGCGCCACCGCGAGGACGTGCGGCTGCAGCAGGTTGACGGCGTGGGTGAGGGCCTCGGCGTTCACGACGCTACCGAGGGAATCGCCAGCAACAGCTGCGTGGTGAAGCGCGTCAGCTGAGAACCGATCCACGGGCCGGCGATGACCAACGCCAGCACAGCGGCGCACAACTTGGGAACGACGGAGAGCGTCGACTCCTGGAGCTGCGTGGTGGCCTGCACGAGGCTCATCAGGAACCCGACGACGAGCGAAGCGCCGATGGGCGGAAGCGAAGCCAGCACCATCAAGAGCAACGCTTCACGGGCCAGTCCGAGGAGGAGCGAGGTGTCCATGGTTCACCGGTACCCGAGGATCAGGCCCTGCGAGAGCAGCGACCAGCCGTCGACCGCGACGAAGAGGAGAATCTTGAACGGGAGGCTGACCTGGCTGGGGCTGAGGGTCTGCATCCCCAGCGCGAGCAGGACGTTGGCGATCAGCATGTCGAGCACGAGGAAAGGCAGAAAGACGAGGAAGCCGATGATGAAGGCCTCCTTGAGTTCGGTGATGACGAACGCGGGCACGATCACCGAAAGGTCCTCCTCGGTGACCGCCGCCGCCTCGCCCTCGGCACGGAGTTCGCGGGCCATGTCGACGAAGCGTGCGCGCTCCTCCGCGCTCCCGTGCTTCACCAGGAAGTCTTTGAGAGGCTGCAGCACCGCCGCCGCCTGGCTGAGCATCGACGTCGTGTCGGCTCCCTCGACCCAACCTGAGCGGCCCTGCGCCCACATCTTCTCGCAGGTCGGCGCCATCACCGTCGCCGAGAGCACCGCGGCGAGGCCGGTGATCACCATCGTCGGTGGCGCCTGCTGGGTGCCGAGCGCGGAGCGCACCATCGAGAGCACCACCACGATCTTCGAAAAGCTCGTCAGCATCATGATCGCGAAGGGGACGATGGCCATCAGCGCGAGCAGCCCCATCATCTGGAGCTGATTGCTGGCGAAGCCGTCGCTCGGGAGGTCCTGCGTCTTCGCGACGGCGGGCAGCGCGACGAGGGTGAGGAGGAGCGAAGCCCCCTGGGGTGACGACGTTGGGTGGCGAATCAGGTTCATGACGGGAAGCCTCGTTTCAGGAGAGGACGACCGGCTGCACACCCGGCTCTTCGCGCGAGGGCGGTCGCGGGGAGACGCGGGCAGGGCGGGGCGCGGGCCGAATGCGCGCGAAGCCGTCACCGTGGACGACGAGGAATGGCTTGCCGTCGACCTCGACGAGCGTGAGCCCGGTTCGCTGCGAGAGGCCCACGCGCTGGACGACGTGGAGCCGCGGGGCCGCCTTGAACTTCGTGGGCAGGCCGCCCCGCGCGCGGATGAACCAGAACGCGATCCCTCCGAGAGCGGCGAGACCGAGCAGCACCCGGGCCACCGTCGAAGCCGGCGCGCCCTGCAGCGCCGCCAGCACGGGCACCAGGGCCGCCAGCACCACGGCGGCGCTTACCTTCTGACGGGGCGAGAGCGTCATGGCGGCCTCAGAGCATCGCGACGATGCGCGCGCCGATCTCGCCCTCGATCTCCACCAACTCCGCGCGGGCGACGGCCTTGTCTCCGATGCGCACGACGACCTGGTTGGCGGCGTTGATGTGCAGCGGGATCACGCTCCCCGGCCGCAACAGGCCGAGCTGGTGCAACGGCAGGCGCAGGCGGGTGAGCTCGACTTCGACTTCGACGGGGACGGAGGGATCGATCTTCGACATGGCGGACTCCTGGGTGGGGCGCTCGATGGCGCGGGTGAGGGTGAAGCCGGCTTCGGTGAAGGTGCCGCGGAGCTCGAACGAGGGCGTCGTCACGCGGCCGGGCCCGATGAGGCCGACGCTCCGCTGGTGGACTCCGGTGAAGATGACGACGTCGCCGTTGGTGAGCGTCGCGGCGTCCTTCCGCGGAAGGAGCGCGCTGCCGATGATGCACGTGCCCGACACCGTCGCGGCCAGGACCTCGTCGAGCGCGGGCGGGACTGCTTCGCTGGCGAGCGCCTCGACCTTCGCCTGGAGCCAGAGGGCGGGCAGCAGGAGCCGCACGAGCGAGTTCGTCTCGCCGATCTGTACCTGGAGTTGCATTGCCACGTGGCGCCGCCGCGCGTCGAGCTGTTGCAACACCTCGCCGCGATCCAGCGTCATCGAGAGCAGGCGAGGCGTGAAGGGCGCAAACGCAGCTTCGTTGCGGAGCTCGGCGAGGGTCGAGAGAAAGATCCACCCGAGCGCCGCCTCTTCGATGTTCGCCAGCCGCGAAGGGAGCCCCGCGGGCTCCTGCGCCCCCGTGATGCGGCCGATCAACGCACCGACACCCAGGCCGTCGACCTCGAGCACCGCCAGCGCGTCACCCCCGAGTTCGAGGGTCACGAAGAGCGAACGCGCCGCGAGGTGCGAGAAGGGGTGCAGCGTCGACGGCAACAGCGAGGCCCGGCAAGTGAGCGGCGTCTTGAGCTGGGTGCCGAGCTTCTGCGCGACCCGGTTCGCGGCCTGCGTCAGCCCATCGACCGCTGAGGGGCGCGCACCGACCGCCACATGGGCGCGCGTCAGCTTCTGGGTCGGCGCCAGTTTCACGCGGGTGGAGGGGAGATGGCGAAGCTCGCTCGCCGCCGGGGCCGGGACTGTCTCGGTGATGATCGTCGTTTCGTCTCGCATGGTGTCCGGCGTCTTTTCAGGGACCGGGCCAACGGAAGGCGAAGGAGTTTCAGGTGGTTATTCCGTAGTTCGTGTTTCCGGCGGCGGACTCGGCCGCGCGCGTGCAGAAACGACCCGGCTCCCTCCGTCGCACAGACCGGAGGGAGCCGTTCGTTCCCGCTACCGCGACGCCTCCTTCACCAACCTCGCCGCCACCGCCCGCACTGCCACCGGGAACGACTCCGACCCGCCCTGAAATTGAGGAAACTGTTTGCGCACCACGGGAGGCAGTGAGGCGACGATCGCCGCGCGGAGCTGCCCGTCGGCCCGCACCACCAACTGCTGAACCCGCTCACCCGCGTCAGGCCGCACGCCGAACTCGTGGGCCAACCGCGCCTGGCGTCGCGCCGAGTCCCACTGATTCATGCTGGCGGCAAACTCCGTCGCCTTCTTCTGCAACGGCGCCGAGAGCCCGGCGAACAGCTCCTCGGCGCGCTGCTTGTGGATGGCGCTGACGAAGAGCGAGATCCGCTCGGCGAAGCCCAGCACCCGCGGTCCCTCGTGCTTCCGTCGTTCGATGCGCGTCGAGACGGTCATGGGTCAACCCAACTTTCGTTGGACGGAGGGGTTGATGACCGGGCGCAGCACCGCAGGGGCCGGGGGGGCCTGGACCGCGGCCACGGAGTGCGACGCCCGCTTCGAACGCTGGAGCCGCCACGAGAGGACCACCAGCAGCAGCGCCACCACCGAGAGCGCGACGCCGAGCACGACCACGAGCGGTCGCATCGTGCTGCGTGCGTCTTCACGCAGGGGCGGCGTGGGGATGGTGACCGGGTCGATCACCAGCACCACGTCGTCAGGCTTGAGACCATCGACCGCTCCCGCCACGAGGGCCCGGAGGTCGGCACGCTGCAACTGCAGGCGATCGAACGCGTCGGGTTGCACCCGCACGAGCACCGCCGCCTTCGAGGGCGTCGCCACCTGTCCCGGACGCGGTGCAGGCGGCACCACCAGCTCGACTGCGGCCGACGCCACGCCGTCCATGGTCTCGAGGGACTCCTCGATGTCGCCTTCCTGCGCCTCGAGCTGGCGCAGCCGCTCGGCCGCAGGGGTGTCGATGAGGCCGATGCTCTGCGCGAGCGTCTGGGTCTTGAGCCTGGGCGGCCTCGGGAGCTTGAGCTCGTTGAGCACGCGCATCGCTTCGGTCGCCTGCCCGTCGTCGAGCTCGATGGCCCAGGTCGGCTTCTTCCCCTTCTCGGGGATCTTCTTCACCTCGAAGCCGCGCGCGACCAGCGCCGAGACGATCTCGTTGGCGTCACGCTCCTCGAGGCCGTGTTGGATCTGCGTCGAGCAGGCGGCGAACAGAAGACAGAGGCAGAGAAGGAGGCGGTTCATGGCGGGGCTCAGACCTGCGTTTGGAGGACCTGCTTCACGCCGCCCGTGGCCTTCTCGACGACTTTCCCGGCGAGATCGAGTTCCTGGGAGGCGCGGTACACGTGCGTCTGCAACGACAGCAACTCCGCGGGCGAGAAGGACTTGCCCGACTCGGCCATCTTCAGGATCTGCTCCATGCGGTTCTGCGCGTGGTTGACCTGGTCGAGCACCTTCGCGGCGGTGACCTGGTTCTTCGGGTCCACCGCCTGTGCTCCCTCGACGCGGCACTTGCCTGACTGGGCCTGCTGCACCGACTTCGCCTCGGCGCGCGGTGGATCCTTCACCGGAATGGGGGCGTTCTCGGCGCGGCTCGAAGGCACCTGGTGCTGCGCCTTCATCACCTTCCCGAAACCCTCACCGACCTTCGGTGTGTTGCTTGCGCCGGAGATTCCTGCGGGGCCGGCGCCCCCGAGCGGGTTGATCGCCATGGCCGGTCACCGAATGTTGTTGATGGCCGACTTCGCCGAGTCGTGCCGCACCTTCAGCACGTTGGAGATCGTGTTGTACTCACGGCTCTCCTGCTGCATCTGCATCTGCATCATCGTCGAGCGGTCGGCCTCAGCCCTCATCTGGCCGATCATTCCCGTGAGCTCGCCGGGCACTCCGTTGGGCGAGGTGGCCAGCGCCTGGGCGGTCGCCCCGCCCGCCATCGAGCCGCCGCCGACCGTGCTGATGCCCGTCGCTGCGTACGAGGCCTGGGCGCTGCCGCCGGCGTTCGCCAGCGCGGTGACGTTGCCCACGGCCGCGCTGATGATGCCACCCCCGGGGACCGCGTTGAGGAGTGCTCCGCCAGCGCTCGCTGCGGTCTGCAGGGCGTTCTTGAGCACGTTGCCGAATTCGTTCTTCGGCGTCTGCCGGGCGACGGTGGCGGTCAGCGAGATGCGGTTGGGCGAGTCCATGGTTCTCTCCGGCTGCGAGTGGTGGCCCCCGCCTGTTCAGTTCCCGTGCCTGCGTGAAGTGGGCGGATTCCGGTGGGTTGCTGGCCCGGAGTTCGTCCGCGCCGGCGCTCGCATCGTCTCCACCCGCGGACGGCGGCGGCGCGGAA
>JBBRUE010000032.1:0-17671 GCA_038248085.1 Myxococcales bacterium
GCACCCCCACCAAGGCGACCAGCCCGAGCGCGCGCGAGCGTTTCGGTGGCGGCGCCTCGAGCCGCCCAGGGAGCCCCGCGAGTTCCCTGCGCAGCGCCGTCGCGTCCTTCAGGCGCTCCTCGACCAGGTCGCGCAGCAGCCTGTCGAGCGGCGCGGGGATCGTGCTCCCCGGCGGCGGAGGCGCCCCCTCGCAGTTGCTCGAACGACTCGCCGTCGAGGAACTCCATCACCCGGTACCGTCGCCCGTCCGCGAGGTGCCCGAAGCCGAGGACTGAAGCGATGCCGCGACAGCCGATGGCGTTGGCCGCGCGGGCCTCTTCGTCGTCGCCGATGAGCTCGGTGCGCAGCACCTCGAGGGTCACCGGCTGGCCGCTGGCGGACTGCTGGCCGCGGTAGAGGGTGCCGCGACGGCCCTCTCCGACGCGCGCCAGCACCCGGTACGCACCAACCTCCGCGCCGAGCAGCCGGTCGACGTGGACCTGGGTTGCGTCGGGGATGGGCTGGTAGGGGGCGGACGACACGGGGGAACCTGCAGCCTACCAACACGTCCGTCGCTTCGCGGGTCTGGGACGATGATACGCAGGCCGCATGCGACTCACCGCGCTCTGCCTCGTCGTCTCCAGTGGCTGCGTCACCAGCGGGACCCTCGACCGGGCGCTCGGCGAGCGCGACAGCGCGCGGAACGAACTGGCCGCCGAGCGCGCCACGCTCGCCACGAAGACCGCCGAGCTCGCCAAGGCCCGCAGCGGGTGGGACCTCGTGCCCATCGTCGTCGCGGCCGTCGACCTCACCGAGAACAGCATGGTCGGCATCGAGAGCATCTCGCAGCGGGCCATTCCCGCGCAGTTCGTCACCTCGTCGGTCGTCAAGCCCGACTCGGTCTCGTACATCGTGAACCAGAAGATCCTCGTGCCGGTGCAGGCCGGTGACCCGCTGCTGTGGACCCAGTTCGAGACCACCAGACCGGCGGAGCATGTCTCGGTGGCGGTCGGCCCGAACCAGCGAATCATCAGCATCTCGGTCAACCACGAGGACGGGGTGGGTGGCCTCGTGCGGCCGGGCGACCATGTCGACGTCATCGCGGTGCTGAAGGACCCCAAGACCAACCAGCCCTACGCGCAGACGGTGCTCGAGAACGCGGCCGTCATCGCGACCGGGAAGCTGACCGCGACTACCAACATGAACCTGGTGCCCGAGAAGGAGCGCGCTTACGGCGACGTCTCGCTGCTGGTGACCAGCGCCGAGGCCCAGAAGCTCGCGTTGGCGAAGTACCTGGGCACGCTCACGCTCTCCATCCGCAGCTCGAAGGACGAGGTCCGCGTCGAGCCGCGCACCACCACCATCGACGCGTTCGAGCGGAAGAGCGCGCCGGCCCGGAAGTAACGGCGACCGCTACTGCTTGGTGGTCTTCCCCGGGCGCCTTCGCACGACCCACCACACCAGCAGCCCCACGCAGCCGAGGCCGCACACCGGCATGCAGACCAACCCGGTGACGAAGCCCACCTGCTCTCCGAGCTCGCGCGACTGGCCGATCGTCATCTGCCAGTTGGTCTCGCCGCGCAGCGAGGTGATGACGGCGGTGAACTCGGCGAACAGCTTCGCCTCGTCGGCCGCGTCGCCCACCAACTGCACCTGGATCGCCCCGCCGATCAACGGCACCTGGGTGGCGAGGGTGACGGCCTTCGCATCGCGCGAGGTGGCGCGGGTCAGCATCACCTCGAGGGGGAAGTCGTTCCAGGTGATCTGGCGGTACTCGAAGCCAGTGAGCTCGAGCCCCGACGTCGCGGCCTCCTTCTTCGCGGCGCCCTCGGCGATGGCGTGGTTGAGCTTCGAGTTCTGCGCGATCGTGCCGCCCAGCGGGACGATGGAGAGCGCCGCCCACGACGTACCGGCCGCAGGCGCTCTCGAGAACGCATGGAAGGCCCCGGGGGCGTCGGCTTCGGCCAGGCGCGAATAGCCCGCGGGGATCTCGAACGAGAAGTGGTGCTTCACGTCGTCCACGGTCTCGGCGCTGACCGCGGCGCTGAGCACGGAGACGACGACGATCACCAGGCGCGGCAGCTTCATGGTTCCGCGCGTAGCCGGTGCTCGCGGTGAACACCAACTTCTCGCAGGGTGTCGCCCTGAAGGCGCTCCAGTGCGTCGCCTTCAACGAGCCGCGCCGCTGCCTCGTTCTTCGAGCTTCGCCTCGAGGTCGAGCGCTTCTTCACGGAGGTCGACCAGCTGGGCCTCGAGCTTCGCGGCCCGCTCGCGGGCCTTCAGGGTCTCCTGCTGCAGCTCGCCCAGGCGCTGCGCAAGTGTCTCCACCTCCGGGCTCCGGGCGCGCTCGAACTCGCCGCGGGCCAACGTAAAGTCTTCGCGCACCCGCGCGAGCGCGTCGTCGAGCTCGTCGTTCATCGCGCCCTCGAGAGGACCTCGTACAGCAGCACGAGCAGCGGGGCGGCGACGAGGAGCAGCAGGCGCCACGCCCCCATCGATGAGGGCTGGCTCGGGGGGAGCTCGGGCTCAGTCGAGATCGTCCGCCCGTTCTCGTCGAGGTATTCGGCCCGGTAGTAGGGCTGCCGACGGTCGTCGCCCGTGGGAACGAAGACCACGTCCCGAAGCGCCGCCCCGCGCGCCAGCACCTCGTCTTCCTTCTGCTTCGCAACGAGGCGCTCGCGGAGGTGCTCGACGTGACGCTCCTGCGCGCGGAGTTCCTGCTCGAGCGCCCCGATCTTCGCCTCGGTGCTGTCGCGCTCGACCTGCGCGACGGCGACCGCACTGCGGAGCGTGGCGAGCGTGCGCTCCCGGGTCTCCTTCGCCGCGGCAGTCGCCCGGCGAACCTGCGCCAGCTCGGCCTGGAGCCGCTCGAGCTCCTCCCGCTGCTCCCGGTCTCCGCCCCGCTGGCCCGCCCGTGTCCGCTCCATGGGCAAGGACTCTACGAAATCGCCTCGTCAGGTTCAGCCACAGGTCGTCTTCAGCAGCGGGGGGCGCGCGGAGGCGAGGTAACGTCGGTCTCTTGAATCGACTGAGCAACCACACGATCGCCGCGCTGCTGGTGGCGATGAGTGCCAGCGCCGCGCCGCTGAAGACGCAACGAGAAGCCGAGGTGCAAGCCGCCCTCGCTGACCGCACGACGAGCGTCACCGCGCGCCTCGCGCCCAATCGCAGCCACGTGCCGTCGGTGGGCATCCTGGAGACGGCAGCGAGCGGAGCCGGCGATCAATGGCTCACCACGCTCTGGCAGGCCGCCTTCGTCGCGACGCAGGCCACCGACGCGAGCCTGCTCGACTTCGAGTTCACGCTGCGGGTGGGAGGCGGCATCGACGGCCCCTCGGCGGGGCTGCTCACGGCCGCGACGCTCACCGCGTTGATCCGAGGCAAGCCGCTCCTGCCTCACACGACGATGACCGGCTCGGTGAACCCCGACGGGAGTGCGGGCCCGGTCGACGACGTACTCCCGAGGCTTCGCGCCGCAGCCGCCGTTGGCGTGAAGCGCTTTGGCTTCCCCCTCGGCGCGCGGCAGCAGGTCGACGCGTCGGGAGCCGTGACCGACCTGCTCGTCGAGGGAAAGAAGCTGGGCGTCGACGTCAGAGAGCTGACTGGCCTCGACGACGCCTACCTCCTGCTGACCGGCGCCGCGCTGCCCAGGCCGACCGCCGCCAGCGACGCCGACATGGAGCTCTGGCCCGCGGAGCTCGCCGCCCTCAACCGGCTCATCACCCAGGTGCGAAGTGAGCTGGACGCTGAGCGGGCCCGGCTCGATCCGGCGAACCCCCGGAGACCGCTCATCGAACGCGCGACCCGGCAGGCGGCCGACTTCGAGAAGAGCGGCGATGTCGTCCGCGCGATGGTGGTGTGGAGCGCGCTGCTCACGACGATGCGTGTCGCCACCCAGGACGCCCGCCTCGGACGTGCGCTCGAAGCGCATGACCCCGAGGCCGTCTTCGCGTTGATCAAGACCCAGGAAGAAGCGCTGCCCGCCGAGCGCCTGGACCTGCGACGCGACATCGAGGCCCGGTTCCCCAACACCGCGCGCGCCAACGACCTCTACGCGATGGACCTCCTCGAGAGCGTCGTCACGCAGGGCACGGCGCTCGGGGCGGAGGCCGACGCGAAGGCCCTGCGCGCAGTCGAACCAGGCGACGCAGCCTTCGGGCGTCTTGCGCGGGAGTACGCCGAAGGCCTGCTGCGCGCCCGCGAGGAGCTGCAGAATGGCCAGCGCTTCCTGGCGCTCTACGCATCACTTCCCCCGCTGAAGAAGTCGCTTCCGCCCCTCGACGCGAGTCGGCTCGCCAGCTCGTACGCGTCGGCCGGCGCCGTAGCGCGCGCGTACTTCCAGGCCCGGCTCACCGCGCCCATCGAGAAGGACGGCACCTATCTCGACCTCGTCGGCTACGGCGAGCTGCTGAACACCGAGACCGACGGGCGCGCGCGCCTCGTGCTCGCCGCGCGGCAGACCTTCTATTCGGCGTACCTGGTGAACACGTACTACGCGCTCGGCGCAGAGCTCGACGCGAAGGGCGTCTTCTCGATTCGGAATGCGCGGGCGCTCACCGCGCAGCTCGAGCAGGCGCGGCTTCGGGTGCTGCAGTCGTGTGGCCGGGCGAAGCGCGAGACGGGCAGCATTCCTTTCCCCGCGCGCATGCGCTTCCTCAATGCCCGCGCCGCGCGAGAGGGCAGCGACCGGCAGAAGACCGAGACGCTGGCTGATTTGTGGATCAGCAACTGGTGGTGCGAGTTCGCCGTGCGCGACGCGAAGTGACGGGCGCCGGCCCAGCCATCAACGCTGACGCCGGAGGAGCCCGCGCGCAGTCACGCCTCCGACGTAGAGCCCGAAGACGCCCCAGAGCGCAGCGCCGACCCACGCGCGCACGTCGTCGGAGGCGCGCGCCGGCGAGCGCCCCACAAAGCCCTGCGCCATCGCCACCGCTGCCACGACGCAGAGGGCGCTCAGCACCAGTCCCAGCCCGGGCTTCTGCTCGAGCAACCGATGAAACCGGGTCACCTGCGAGAGGTCGGAGCGCCTGAACTTCGGTTCGGGGTCAGACATCGGCCGATGGTAGCAGTCAGAACTGAATGGTGCGCTCGGCCACGGTGGTGTGGGCGAAGCTCTTGCCCTTGTAGAAGTCGCGCCACAGCCGCAGGTAGCCCTCGGTCACCTGCTCCGCGGTCATGTGTTTCGGGCGGAAGACGCAGTTCGCGTCGTTGTAGTGGCTCCAGGTGGTGTCGATGATGCGGCCTTCGCCGAGCAGCCGGTGCCACGCGGGCGTGCCGGGGTAGGGCGTGAAGATGGCGAACTCCGCTTTGGTGATGCCGCTCTTCGCCGCGAACTCCAGCATGCGGTCGACGGTGCCCTCGTCGTCGTCCTCGTTGCCCAGCAGGAACGAGGTGTACGGCTCGATGCCCGCGTCGAGGCTCTTCTTGATCGACTCGTACGCGCGCTCGAGGGACCTGGGGTCCTTGCCGGTGAAGGCGCCCTTGGTCACCGGGTCGAAGCCGCCGACCAGGTAGAACATGTCGACGCCGGCCTTCTTCGCGAGGTCGAGCATCGACTTGCTGGTGGCGAGGATCATCGGCATCGAGATGCCGATGTAGCTGATGGTCGCCGGCGCGCCGCGGGCCACGATGCGCTCGAACAGCTCGCGCAGCTTCTTGGCAGCGAGCCCGGGGAACCAGCTGGTGTCCTCGGTGAGGCACGCGCGCTTGCCGTGCTTGGCCAGCTGCTCGAGCTGACCCACCACGTGGTCGAGCGGGAAGTTGCGCATCGACTTGGTCATCGACGTCGGCAGCGCGCACGCCTGGCAGTTGAGCGGGCACCCGCGTGAGAGCTGCACCGGGTAGTCGTCGGGGCGGAAGTCGCCGCCTTCGCGCGCGAGGTAGAGGTCGACGCGCGGCAGGGGCAGGGTGTCGATGCACTGCGGTGTGTCAGCGTGGTAGCGCGACTTGAGCTTGCCGGTACGGAAGTCGGCGATCAGCTGCGCCCACACCGGCTCGCCTTCGCCGATGACGACCGAGTCGAAGAGCGGCGCGCAGAGGTCGGGCATCATGGTGGGGAAGATGCCGCCAGCGACGGTCTTCTTGCCCTGCCCGCGGAAGTACGCGGCGAGCTCGATGCCGCGCGAGGCGGCGGCGGTGAAGAAGCTGAAGGCCACGAGGTCGGCGTCGGTTGGCCTGTCAGCGGGCTCGAGGCGATCGTCACGGAACTCGATCTGCACGTCGTCAGGCGTGACCGCGGCCATCATCGCGATGCCCAGCGACGGAGAGCCGAGGTACTCGTTCATCGGCACCCACTTCTTGAGCTCGGGGTGGGCCTCGGCGTGGCGCTGAAAGCGGGGGTAGACGAAGAGGATCTTCACGGGAGGACGCCTTCCAGGAGGGCAGTGGTGAGGGTAGCGAGGGGAACCGCCGCGAGCGGAACCCGCGCGGCGACGGCGAGGGCTTCGTCGCGCACCAGCGCGGCCGCGGCGATCTCGAGAGGGGTGATGGCCTGGGCGGTGGCCGCGAGCGCGGCGTCACGCCACATCACGGCGCGGCCCAGGGCGTGCTGCTCCGCCTTTCGGTTGAGCGAGCGAATGCCCGGCGACTTCGCGTCGCCCAGCAGCGCGCGGCGGCGCTCGGCGACCGCGTGTTCGACCGGCTGCAGCGCGGTGTCGCGCGCGACGGGGGACGGGTCGGTCAGCTCCATCAGCCCGGCGTGGGTGAGGAGCACGTCGTTGGCGCCTTCGAAGATGCGGGTGACCCGTGCGTCGCGCGTCAGCAACGCCACGCCGGTGTCCTCGATGTAGCCGCTGCCGCCGTGCAGCTGCACCGCGAGGTCGGCGATCTCCCACGCGTTCTCGCTGCAGAACACCTTGGCGCTGGTGGTGAGGCGCGCCAGCAACGGGTGGTCGTCTTCGGCGGTGGCCGCGCGGGTGACGAGGGCCGACATCGCGTACGAGAGGGCGGCGGCGCGGGCGAGCTGCTGCTGCACCACTTCCTGCTTGATCAACGTGCGGCGGAACTGGGTGCGGTGGTGCACGTGCTCCAGCGCCATGGCCAACGCGGTGCGCGCGGTGCCCACGCAGCCCGAGCTGAGCAGCAGCCGGCCCCACGAGAGCACGTGGGCGAGGTAGCCCGGGCCCTGGCCCGCTTCGCCCAGCAGCGCGTCGGCGGGCAACGCGACGTCGTCGAACGCGAAGGCGGTGGTCGACGAACCGCGCAGACCGAGCTTGCGCTCCTCGGGCTGGCGCACGACGCCGCGCAGCTTCGGGTCGACGAGGAAGAGGCTGGTGCCGCGCGCTGCGCCGCCGAGGCCGGGCGTGGCCGCGGTGACGGTGAGCAGCGAGGCGAAGCCGCCGTTGGTGACGTAGAGCTTGTTGCCGTTGAGCGTCAGCGTGCCGCCGTCAACCGGCTTCGCCTGGCACTCGAGCGCCGAGAGGTCGCTGCCGGAGTTGGGCTCGGTGGTGGCGAAGGCGGCGATGGCCTCCCCGCTCGCGAGCGCGGGGAGCCAACGCTCGTGCTGCGCGCGGGTGCCCCACGCCACGAGGCCGCGGGTGCCGAGGCCGAGGTGGAGTCCGACGGTGGTGGCGATCGACCGATCGGCTTGCGCCAGCGCGATGATCACCTGCGTCGCGTCGAGCGCGGTGAGGCCTGAGCCGCCGAAGTCGGGGGACAGGGTGATGCCGAAGAGCCCGAGCTCCGCGAGCCCGCGGAGGATCTCGGTGGGGATGTGGTGATCACGATCGATGTCGAGGGCGTGGATGTGCCGGCGCGCGTAGTCGCGCACGCTCCGGACCAGCGGCTCGACGACGTCGGAGCTCATGTCGCGGCGGCCTGCTTGAGGGCGAGGTGGCGGCGGGCCATCTCGATGGTGCCGGCGACCGTGGTGACCTGGGCGGCCTCCTCCATCGGCACGTCGAGGTCGAGCTCTTCGGCGAGCATCGAGAGGAGCTCCATCGAGCACACCGAGTCGAGCCCGAGGTCCTCGCGCAGGCGGTGTTCCGGCTTGATGTCGACGGCCTTCACGACGGTGAGCTGCGCCACCATCGCGGCGATGCGTTTCGGGAGTTCTTCGGGCGTCATGCGGTCACCTTCGTGGCGTGAGGGAGGGTGGGGAGCATCCCCATGCGATGGGCCCACGCGTCCCATGCGTCGAGAGTTTCGGAGAGAGGTCGGTAGGTGATGCCGTGCGCGCGCGAGCACGCGACGTCGAGCTGCGGCGCGTGCACGATGAGGTCCACCAGCTCGCGAGGCAGCGACGCGCGGCCCTTGTTGGCGGCGGCGGCGAGCTCCTGGGCATCGGCCAGGGTGCGGGCCTCGTCGGCGGACAGCGGCGGCGGCGGCTGCGGCGTGCCGTAGCGGGTCGACAGCCGCGAGAGCAGCGCGTGCGCGTCGAAGGTGTCGCCCGAGAGGATGACGCGCTTCGGCGGTGCTGCGTCGGTCGCCAGGCGCACCAGCGCGGCCCCGACGTCGCGGGCGTCGACGGTGGAGATGAGGCCCACCGGGTGCTGCGGGGGCACGCCGCGCGCGGTCGAGAGCAGCAGCGCGGAGGTGCCGACCTTCCAGTCGAAGGGGCCGATGCACGCCGCGGGGCACGCGACGATGACCTCGAGGCGGGTCTCGGCGAGGGCGCGCTGCTCGAGGGTCCACTTGAGCGCGTGGTAGGTGCCGTGCTCCGGGCGCTGCGGGTAGACGTCGGTCTCGGTCGAGGGGCCGTCGGCGCGCGGGGCGACGGTGGCGGTGCTCGAGACGTAGACCAGACGCTTCACGCCGGCGTGGGCGGCGGCGTCGAGGACGATCTCCAGCTCGGCGAGACCGCGGGCCACGGTGGCCTCGGTGTCGTGGGAGAACTTCGGGTAGTGCGCGGCGAGGTGCACCACCACGCGCACGCCGTTCATCGCCTCGTGGAGCGTGGCGGGCTGGGTGAAGTCGGTGGTGACGAGGGGCGCGCCGAGCCCGCGCAGGCCGAGCACGTTGCCACGCGGACGGCGGCCGCAGCGCGGCACGTGGCCGGCGTCGAGGAACGCACGCACGGTGTTGAGACCGAGGAACCCACCCGCACCGAGAATCAGCATCGACCACTTCTCCGGGGAGCCACCGGCTTCGGAGCGAAGCGTCGGATCATCGGCAGGAACTCGATCTCCGCGCTGCCCCCGCACCTGCGCTCCCTCTCTCCCGGAAGGGGGAGAGGGTCGGGGAGAGGGGACGTGCGCCGTTCAGGGGCGCCTGGGGTCACCTGGTCTTCGCGACGGCCCGCAGGTGGCGGCCTTCGGGGCAGGGTCCGCAGAAGCAACTCGCCTCGCCCCGCGCTCACGAGCTCACCTGGGGGCCCGGCGTCACCTGCTGCGCGAGCGCCCGACGCTTCACCTTGCCGCTGGTCGTGCGCGGCAACGTCCCCGCGGGCACGAACTCGATGACGTCGGCGCGTACGCCGAGCACCTTCAACAACTCCCCGCGGATCAGCATCGGGTCGATGGCGCCCGCCACCCGCCGCAGCTCGATCACCACCACCAGCGCCTCGGAGCCCGTGGCAGGGTCCGGCCGGCTCACCGCGGCGACGCCGTTGGGGGTGGTCTCCACCATGCCCGCCACCACGTTCTCGATGTCGTAGGGGTGGAACTTGCGGCCCGACTGAATCACCAGCTCCTTCTCGCGGCCGGTGACGAACACCTCGCCGTCGCGAATGACGCCGAGGTCGCCGGTGTGCAGCCAGCCGTCGCGCAGCGCGAGCGCGGTCGCTTCGGGGTGCTCGAAGTAGCCGCGCATCAGCATCGGGCCGCGCACGCACAGCTCGCCTTCCACGCCCTGCTCGACGACCT
Source organism: Myxococcales bacterium (assembly GCA_038248085.1). GTDB lineage: Bacteria > Myxococcota > Myxococcia > Myxococcales > Myxococcaceae > Archangium_A. Next base: position 9,780 of record JBBRUE010000032.1, read on the forward strand.
GCCCCTGCGCATCGACTACGCGCAGCTCGACGCCGGGACAGACGGTGCCGACGCAGGGCACGTGGCGCCCGTCGACCACGAGGTCACCGCGCGACTGGCCGGGGGTGGAGAACGCGACGCCGAGGGTCGACTCGGCGAGCCCGTACACCGGCAGCATCGCGCTCGGGTCGAAGCCGACGGGGCCGAACTTCTTCGCGAAGCCGTCGAGCGTGGTGCGGTGAATCGGCTCGCTGCCGTTGAGGGCGCAGCGCAGCGACGAGAGGTCGAGGCCCTCGGGGGCGACGCGGCGATTGACCAGCTCCCAGGCGAAGTTGGGGCCGACGGTGAGGGTGGCGCGCTCGGCGCTGACGAGGTCGAGCCAGCGTCGCGGCCGCATGAGGAAGTCGCCGGGCCGCAGTACGTGCACCGGGAAGCGCCCCACCAGCGAGGTGAGCAGCACGCCGACCAGTCCCATGTCGTGGAAGAAGGGCAGCCACGAGACGCCGATGTCGGTGGGCCCCAGCTTCAGCGCGGTCACCATCGAGGTCGCGCAGGCGAGCGCGGCGGTCTGGCAGATGACGGCCCCGCGGGGATCGCCGGTCGAGCCTGACGTGAACTGGAGGAAGGCCGTCGAGTCGCCGTCGCCGGGCCGCGGCGTCGAGAGCGCCGTACCCGGGGCGATCACCACCGGCACACCCCAGTCGATGGTGGCCATGGCCGGCGTCGTCACCAACACCGAGAGCTTCGCGCGCTGCAGCACCGGCTCGAGGGGGCCGCGCACCCGCTCCGGTGCGCCGTCTACCACCGGCCAGGGCATCGGCACCGCGGCGGCGCCCAGGGCCTGGGCCGCGAAGAAGGCGGCGACGAAGTCAGGCCCGTTGGGCAGCAGCACGCCGATGCGCTCGACCGGGGCGCCCGCGAGCGCGGCGGTGATCGCCCCCGCCCACTCGAGCGCCGACTGGCGGATCTGGCTGCGGCTGAGCGTGTTCCTGAAGGTTCCAGTATGAAACGTCAGCCACGAGGCATGCTCGTCGTCGCGCAGCGCCGCCCACAACGAATCGCCGGCCGTGACCGACAGCGGGGGACCCTGGAGCGAGGCGGGGGACGACACGCCGAGCGCAGGCTGCAAGGGGGAGGCCGAGCCGGCGGCGGGCTCGCGGGGAGATCGAGCGGAACGCGCGAGGAAGCACGGCGGCATGGGAGGGGGACGTTCCACGGTCGTGCCCCCTGCGCCTTGATCGGGATCAAGAGGGCGGCGCGACCTGGATCAAGTCGTATTACCTGCGCGCTTCGCCCCGGCCAGTTCTGCGCCGGGCTGCGAACTGATCAATCAGAGCAGCCGATCCCGATGTCGGCGACGTCGACGTTGGGCGTCAGCGGTCCGATGACGGTCCCGTCGCGCGCCATCAGCGTCAGCTCATGCACGCCCGCGGGGTTCGCTGGCCGCGAGAGCCACAGCACGCCCCACCGCCCGTCGCGCAACCCGCAGGGCGAGACGGCGTTGGCCAGCTCGCGACCGATGGCCGTCGGCGCGCCGCCCGGGGAGATCAGCCACACCGTCTCTGGGGCCTCGGCGCCGATGGGCCAGGTTCCCTGGAACAGCACGCCGTCGAGGCTGTCGTGGGGAAACTGCACGAAGTCCTGCCGGGAGCTCGGCAACGAGGTCGGGCGGGCCACCACGCGGAAGCCGGTGCCGTCGAGGCGCACCTCGCACGCGTCGTTGCCGCCCGACTCGGGGTACGGCTGGCTGCCGCAGTCGAAGAGCACGCGCTGGCCGTCGAAGGTGAGCGCCGGCATGTTGTTGTACGCGGCGCTCGAGCTGCCGGTGAGCAGCGTCGCCGTGCCCCACGTCGCGCCGCTCTTGCGCGTCACCCAGAGGTCGACCTCGTGCGGCCCGTCCTGCGAGGGGTAGATGACGGCATCACCGGCGTTGCTGATCGCCGGCGTGCCTTCGATGGCCAGCTCGGTGCCGCCCGGGGTGACGAGGGTGAGGCTGGAGAGATCGGCAGTCGTGACGGTGAGACACTCGCCCATCGAGCAGGGGAGTCGGTCGGTCGAGAGCACGAGGTGCGCGCCGTTGACCGAGGGCACCAGCCAGCGATCGCGGGTGCCGGCGCCGAAGCGGGCCAGCGCCGCGCTCACGTCCTGGGGGCTGGCGCCGACGTGCGCCTCGATGCGGAAGACCTTGTCACCGACGCCGTAGGTGAAGTGGCCCGCACCGGTCGACCCATTTCCGCCTCCGCTGCCTCCGCCCGTGCCGGCGTCGTTCGTCGACGTACTGCCGCACCCCAGCCCCACCACCACGCACAGCCCCACGAGCGTTCGCATGGCCGCATGGTGCCCCAACCGGGCTTTGCTGCGAAGGCTTCAACGCGCGCGCGCCGCGAGCACCGTGCGCACGTCGTCGAGGCCGACGCCCAGTGGCTCGAGCGCGACGAGCAGGTGGTAGATGAGGTCGGCGGCCTCCTCTGCGGCGCGGGGCGCGTCGAGGTCGACGCAGGCCATCACCAGCTCCGCCGATTCTTCCCCCAGCTTCTTGAGCCGGTGGTTGCGATCTCCCAGCAGCTTCGTGGTGTAGCTGCCTTCCTTCGGGCTCGCGGCGCGCTCCGCGATGGTCCGAGCCAACGCCGAGAGCACCTCGGCCGCCGGAGCGCGGTGGAAGCAGGTCTCGTCGCCGGTGTGACAGGCCGGGCCCGCCGGCAGCACGCGCGCCAGCACCGCGTCGCCATCGCAGTCGGCGTCGAGCGACACCACGTGCTGCACGTTCCCGCTCGTCGCGCCCTTGTGCCACAGGCCGCGCGTCCGGCTGCGGTAGTGCATCTGCCCGGTCTCGAGCGTGCGCTGCATCGACTCCGCGTCGGCGTGCGCCACCATCAACACCTCGCCCGTGTGCGCGTGCTGGGTCACCACTGTCACCAGGCCGTGGGAAGACTTCGTGAAGTCCAGCGTCGGCCCGCCTTCTGACGGAGGGGACGCGGCGGGTGGTGAGAGCAACGCCCGCACCTCGGCGGCGAGCGCGGCGTTGCTGGCCACCAGGCTCCCGGCGTTCAGCGGGGCGCTGCCGTCGACGCCCGTCACCACACCGCCCGCTTCTTCGATGATGGGAATGAGGGCCGCCGCGTCCCACGCGTTCAGCACCGGGTCCACCATCACCTCCGCGCGTCCGGTGGCGACCAGCAGGTAGCCGTAGCAGTCGCCCCAGGTGCGGCTGACGCCCGCGCGGGCCAGCACGCGGCGCAGGCCCTCGGGCTGGCGCTTCGCTTCCGTGGTGAGCGCCGTGGCCTCGCTCCACTGCGCGACGTCCGAGACGCGCGCGCGCTTGCCGTTCCAGAAGCAGCCTTCGCCTCGCGCGGCCACCACCAGCTCGTCGAGCGCCGGGTAGAACACTGCGCCGGCGAGCACCACGTCGCCCTCGGCCACCGCCACCATGGTGCCCCACAGCGGCACTCCGCGAACGAAGGCCTTCGTCCCGTCGATGGGGTCGAGGTACCAGCGCCGCTTCGCTTCGGGCCGGCTGACGCCGAACTCTTCGCCGACGATGCCGTCCTCGGGGAAGTGCGTGGCCAGCCACTCGCGCGCCAGCAACTCCGACGCGCGGTCAGCCTCCGTCACCGGGCTGCCGTCGGCCTTCGTCTCCACCTGGAGTTGACGCTGGAACCCGGAGAGGGCGCGCGCACCTGCCAGTCGCGCCAGCGTCTCCACTGCTTCGAGGAGTCTCATGACGGCTCGCCCCTTTCGGCGACCCGCACTTCGAGGCCGGCCTGCTGCATCGCGCGCTTGAGTTCGCCCACCGTGGTGCTCCCGTCGTGCAGCATGCCGGCGACCAGCGCGGCCTCGGCGTGTCCCTCGGTGAAGGCCTCCACCAGGTGCTGCGCCGTGCCCGCGCCGCCCGAGGCGATGACCGGCACGCTCACCGCGTCGGCCACGGCCCGGGTCAGCTCGAGGTCGTAGCCGGTGCGCGCGCCGTCACGGTCGATGGAGGTCAACAGCACCTCGCCCGCGCCGCGCGCCACGCACTCCTTCGCCCATTCGATGGCGTCGAGTTCCGTGGGGCGCCGTCCACCGTGGGTGAAGACCTTCCAGCTCCCGCCCACGCGCTTCGCGTCGATGCTGGCCACCACGCACTGCGCTCCCACCACGAGGGACGCCTCGGTGAGCAGCGCCGGCCGCTTCACGATGGCGGAGTTGAGCGCCACCTTGTCCGCCCCGGCGCGCAGCGCGGCCGTCACGTCCTCCACCGTGGCGATGCCGCCGCCGATGGTGAGTGGAATGAAGAGCCGCTCGGCCGTGCGCCGCGCCAGCTCCAGCAAGGGGGCGCGCTCTTCCACCGAGGCCGAGACGTCGAGGAAGACCACCTCGTCGGCGCCGCTCTGCTCCGCGCGCATCGCCAGCTCGACCGGGTCGCCGACCTCGCGCAGCCCTTCGAACTGCACGCCCTTCACCACCCGGCCGCCCTTCACGTCGAGGCACACCACCACCCGCCGCGTCGTCATGGCGACTCCTTCCACTCGATGGAGCCCTTGGTGCTGAACACCGCGCCGTCGTCGCGCAGCGCCTGTCGCAGCGCGAGGCCCAGGGCCTTGAAGGCGGCCTCGGTGACGTGGTGCCGATCGCCTCCACGCAGCACCCGCAAGTGCACCGTGCTCTCGGACGCCGTGGCGAAGCTGCGGAACCAGTGCGTGTAGAGGCGGCTCTTCAGCTTGCCCTCGAAGTAGGCGCGGCCTCCGACGTCCACCACGGCCTGCACCAGCGCGTCGTCCATGGGAATGGTGCGCTCGCCGTAGCGCGCCGCGGTGGCGGGCGTGAGGCGACGCACGAAGGCGCCCATGGTGAGCGCGACGTCCTCCATGAGGTGGTGACGCAGGTCGCCGCGCGCGTGCACCACCAGGCCGAGCCCCGCGTAGCGCGCGAAGGTGGCCAGCATGTGGTCGAAGAAGGGCAGGCCGGTGTCGATGGACACCGCTTCACCCAGGGCCACCGTCACCGTCGTCTCCTTCGTCTTCCGCTCGAGGGTCTTCATCGTCCGAACTCCTGTGAGAGGGCGCGCGCGTCGAGCCGCCCGGTGTAGAGCGCCATGCCGATGACCGCGGCCTGCACGCCCAGCGCGTCCAGGGCCCGCAGGTCGTCCATCGTGGTGATGCCGCCGCTGGCGATGACGGGCATCGTCGCGGCCGTGCACACCGTCTTCATCAGCGGGCCGTCGATGCCCTGGAGCTGCCCTTCGACGTGCACCGCCGTCACCAGCACGCCCGCCAGGGGGAGCGGCGCGAGGCGCTCCAGCAGCGCGGTGATGGTGAGCGCGGACGTCTGCGTCCACCCGCGCGTCACCACCTGCGTGCCGCGCACGTCGGCGGCGACCACCAGCCTGCGCGGGAAGCGCGCCGTCATCGCCTCCAGCCACGCCGCGTCTTCCACCGCGCGGGTCCCCACCACCACCCGGTGGACACCCAACTGCACCAGGCGCTCGATGGCGGCCTCGTCGCGGACACCGCCGCCCACCTGGAGCTCCAGCCCCGCCTGCTGCGCGAGTGCCTGGATGACGGCGGTGTTGTCGCCGCGCCCCATCGCCGCGTCGAGGTCCACCACGTGTTGTGAGGTGAGCCCTGCCTCGGCCCACTGGCGCGAGATGGCCAGCGGGTCCGGCAGGCGCACCCGCTCGTCTTCGTAGCGTCCGCCCACCAACTGCACGCACGCGCCTTCGCGGAGATCGATGGCGGGCAGCGCCTTCATGACTGCACCTCCGTCACCAGCGCGCGCAGCAGCGCCAGCCCGGCCGTCGAGCTCTTCTCGGGGTGAAACTGGACGCCGATGGTCCGCTTCGTCTTGACGATGGCCGCCACGCGAGCCCCCTCGTGGAGCGCCCACGCGGTGACGACGCCGGGGGACTGCGGGCGGCAGGCGAAGCTGTGCGCGAAGTACATGTCGCCCACGCCGTCCACCGGCGTCCAACCCATGTGGGGGACGCGGCGGCCCTCGAGGCGCTTCACCGCTCCTTGGAAGACGCCCAGGCCCGCGCCGTCGCCCTCGTCGCTGCGCTCGAAGAGCAACTGCATGCCCAGGCAGATCCCCAGGCACGGCTGTCCGTCGAGCAGCGCCGCGCGCAGTGCTTCTCGACCGGGGGCCAGGCGCGTTGCGGCGACGCCGAAGGCCCCGACGCCCGGGAGCACCACCAGCGGGGCGCCGGCGAGCCTCCGGGGATCCACCTCGATGGTGCAGACCACGCCAACGAACTCAAGCGCGCGCTGAAGCGAGTGGAGGTTGCCCGCTCCGGTGTCGAAGATGACGGCCTTCATCGCAGCGCCTCGAGGCAGGCGGCGAGCTGCGGCCAGGGCCCGATGGTGATGCGCAGCGCTTCGCCGATGCCTTCCACCTTCGAGAAGGCCCGCACCGAGACGTCGCGCGCGTGCAGCCGCGCAGCGAGCCCGGCCGCGTCTTCCTGTACCGGCACCAGCACGAAGTTCCCCTCGCTGGGGAGCGGCGCGAAGCCTTACGCGCGCAGCGCCTCGGTGAAGCGGGCGCGCAGCGCGAGGGTGTCCTTCACCCGCTCGCGCACCCACGCGCGGTCGGTGGTCAGCGCAGCGAGCGCCGCCCGCTCGGCGACGGTGCCCACCTTGTAGGGGCCGCGCGCCTTCTCCAGCTCGCCCACCAGCCGCGCGGGGCCAACGCTCCAGCCCACGCGGAGCCCGGCGAGCCCGAAGGCCTTCGAGAGGGTGCGGATGATCAACAGCCGCTCGGAGCGGGCGGCCTCCTGCGCGCGGCTGGGGACGCTGGCGTAGTCGACGTACGCCTCATCGAGCAGCACGACGGCGGAGGTCTTCGCGAGCAGCTCTTCCAGAAAGCCCGCGGGCAGCAGCGCGCCGGTCGGGTTGTTGGGCGCGCAGAGGTAGATGAGGCGGGGCTTCGCCTCGAGCAGCGCGTCCACGGTGCGCGCGGTGGCCACCGGCACCACGCCGTTGGTCCGCGCGAAGGTGGGCACGATGCCGAACGTCGGCGGGCAGTACGCCAGCACCTCGCCGGGCTCGGCGAAGGCGCGCATCGCGGCGTCGAGGAGGTCGTCGGAGCCGCAGCCGGTGACGATGTTCTCGAGGCCCACGCCGGCTTCTGCCGCCAGCGCGGCGCGGAGCGTGTCCACGTAGGGCGCGGGGTAGCGCGTCACCGGCGCGTCGCGGAGCACGGCGGCGACGGAAGGTGGGGCGCCGAAGAGGTTGGTGTTGTCACTCAGGTCGATGGTGCAGGGCGGCCGCGTCGGCACGTAGCGGGCGACGGCCCAGAGCGTGGGCCTCAGGGTGAGGGGCCGAGCGGACGGAAGTGAGCCCCCCACCTGGGAAGGGCTTTCGAGGCACCACTGTCTTGCGGCGGCGGCGTGGGCAGAGAGCCCCTCACTCGTCGCCAGCACCTCCACGTCTTCCGCCAATCGCGCCGCCGCTTCCGGCGTCACCCGCTGCCAGGTCTGCCAGCGCACGAAGTCCAGCACCGACAGGCCGCTGAAGCGCCGGCCCGCGCCCGCGGTGGGCAGCACGTGGTTGGCGCCCGTGACGTAGTCCCCGAAGGCCACCGACGACGACGCCCCGAGGAACACCGTGCCCGCGTTGCGGACCTTCGCGAGCGAGGCCTCTGGTTGCGCGAGCGCGAGCAGCAGGTGCTCCGCCGCGAAGGCCTCCACGAAGGGCCACGCCTCGTCGAGGGACGACAACGACAGCACCGCGCCGCGCGAGCGGAGCGACGCCTCGATGGTCTCCCGCCGTGGCTCCAGGGGGACGAGCCTCGCCAGCGCCTCCAGCACCGCGTTCGCCAGCGCGTCGCCTTGCACCAGCGCCACCACGCACGCGTCGGGGTCGTGCTCGGCCTGCGCGAGCAGCTCGCGGGCCAGCAGCGTCGCGTCGGCCGCGGCGTCGGCCACCACGAGGATCTCC
>JBBRUE010000033.1:0-17460 GCA_038248085.1 Myxococcales bacterium
GAAGGTCTTCTTGAGCGTGGAGTGCGCCGCCGCCTCCGACTTGTACGAGAAGGCCCGCGCCAGCAGCCCGCCGGGGAACACGCCGACGATCAACATCGCGCGCCAGATGATGTCGTCATTGATCTTCGGCACCAGCTCCAGCGGGTGCCCGACGAGGCTCGCCGCGCTGCCCACCAGCGCCAGCAACGCGCCAGAGAAGCCGATGTACCCGCTCTGCATGGTCGCGCCGACGATCACCAGGCCGCCGAGCACGCCCGACGCCAGCCAGCTCCATTCACCGCGCACGGAGTCCACGATCGACTTGCGCTCGTGGGATGAGGGGTACGCCTTCTCGGGCGTGAGCCGGTTGACCACCACCGCGATGACGAAGAACAGCGCGCCCCACGCCATCGCCACCACGCCGTAGGGCAGGCCGAGCAGCCCGTGGAGGGTGATCGGCTTCTGGTTGGTCGCGATGATCCCCGCGTCGGTCAACGGGGTCTTGAGCACCGCGTACGCGAGGATTCCCAGCACCAGCCCGAACATCGAGAACAGCGTCGCGAACCGATTCGCGCCGGCCATGCCTCCCGCCTTCGCCACGCAGGTGCCGGGACAGGTGCCGGTGACGCCCATGGCGACCCCGAAGATGACGCCACCGAGAATGTGCGCCCCGCCGAGGAAGGGCATCACGCGGGGCACGAGGTTCATCGACTCCGCCACGCCGAACACCGAGGCGAGTCCGTACAGCGTCGACGCGGTGGCGATCGCAGTGAAGGCGAACTTCATCACCTTGGTGTCGCGCAGCGTCAGCATGCCGATGACCCGCGAGAAGCGACTCGCGCCGACCTTGTAGAGGACGGTGCCGAACGCCATGCCCGTCAAGAGTCCCGTGAGCGCAGAGATCATGTCAGCTCCTCACTGCTGCGTGCCGAGAGGGAGCTCCGGGGTGTTGCCCCACTCGCTCCACCCGCCGACGTAGACCTTCGAGTTGGTGTGCCCGGCCTTCAGCAGCGCGAGGTACTGGAACGACCCGCGCCCGAGGCCCACGTGGCAGTAGGTGATGACCGGCTTCGCGTCGTCGTAGCCATTCTTCTTGAGCTTCTCGAGCTGCTTCTGAATGTCCTTCGCGTCCTTCAGCGTGGGCTTGCCGGCCTCCGCGTCCTTGTTGCCGGCGTACTTGGTCCACGGAGAGAAGACGGCGCCGGGAATGAAGCCACCGCGCGCGACGGCGATCTCCTTGCCGGGCGAGGCGAGGCCGGTGAGCAGCTCCTTGCCGGTGTACTCCTCGAGCTTGTGACGCGAGTCGAGCAGCAGCGCCTTGCTCGGGTCCTTCACCACCGCTTCGACGTCGGCGCGCGAGGCGATCATCTGCCACTGCACCTCGCCCTTGAAGGCCTTCGCCGCGGGCGCCTTGCCCTTGCCCTCTTCGACCGCGCCGGCCTTCCCCTTCCACGCCGCCATCCCGCCCTCGAGGATCTTCGTGTTCTTGTGGCCGTAGAGCGTCAGGAAGAACCACGCACCGCTCGCGTTGACGCCCATGCCCGCGTCGTAGACGACGACCTGCGTCGCCGCGTCGATGCCCATCGTCTTGCCGATGAAGTCGAACGCCGCCGGCTCACACATCGGCAGGCCCTTGCATTTGCGCACGTCGTCCAACAGCTGCAGATCGTGCGCGAAGGCCTCGACCGCTCCGGGGAGGTGCCCCTTCTCGAAGTCCTTCTCGCTGTCGGCCGCGACGAAGCGCACGCCGTCCTTGCCGACCAGCTTCAACGCGTCGTCTGCGCTGATGAACACGTCCTGGGCCATCGCGGGCACTGCCAGGAGCACGGCTACGGCGAGGAAGGGCTTGAGCATGGACATGGGTTTCCTTGGAGCCGACGCTTTCCAATTCGATTCGCTCGACGAATACATCAATGAATCAGACTGCTTGGCTGAGCACGAACCCGAGAGGGAAGGGCCCGGCTCTTGTCATTCCGTGAACTTCGATGGGCTGCACCGACCACTGCGGAGCCTCCGACTGTCGGTGACCGACCGGTGCAACTTGCGCTGTGCGTACTGCATGCCCGAGGCCAGCTACGACTGGCTCCCCAACCCCGAGATCCTCTCGTTCGAGGAGCTGACCCGCGTGGTGCACCGCTTCGTCGCGCTGGGCGTGCGCAAGGTGCGGGTCACCGGGGGCGAGCCGCTGGTGCGCCGCGAGTTGCCGACGTTGATCGCCCAGCTCGCCGCCGCGCCGCTCGAGGAACTCGCGCTCACCACCAACGGCGTGTTGCTCGCGGGCCTGGCGCAGCCGCTGAAGGACGCGGGCCTCCAGCGCCTCACGGTGAGCCTCGACACGCTGTCGGCGGAGCGCTTCAAAACGCTGACCCGGCGCGACCAGCACGCGCAGGTGCTCGCCGGTCTCGATGCCGCGGCGGCCGCTGGCTTCGAGGGGCTCAAGCTCGACACCGTCTTGCTGCGCGGCTTCAACGACGACGAGGTGGTGCCCCTGCTCTCGTTCGCCCGGGCCCGCGGCGCCGAGCTGCGCTTCATCGAGTACATGGACGTCGGCGGCGCGACCCGGTGGGACCCCCGCCAGGTGGTGCCTCGCGCCGAACTCCTGTCCCGGTTGACGCAGCACTTCGGTGTCGCGCCCCTGCCGCTGCCCGAGCGGACGAGCGCGCCCGCCGAGCGCTTCGTGCTCCCCGACGGTCAGCGCTTCGGGATCATCGCCTCGACCACCCAACCGTTCTGCGCCACGTGCGATCGCGCGCGGCTCACGGCTGATGGGCAGTTGCTCACCTGTCTCTACGCGACGCGCGGCACCGACGTCCGCGCGCTGCTGCGGAGCGGGGCCAGCGATGCCGAGGTCGAGGCCGCGCTCGCGACGGTGTGGAGTCGACGTCGCGATCGCGGCGCGGACGACCGCGCGAAGCTCGAGACGGTGCGGGGGCCACTGCGCACCGTGGCCCAACTCCGGGGCGAGCCGCACCTCGAGATGCACCGCCGCGGCGGCTGAGCTCGGCGCCCACAGCCTCGCTCCCTCGACGGTTTTTTTGACGGTCGCCAACACCCCAGCGGGGTCTGCCCCACTTGACCCCGCTCAGTCGCCGCACGGGAGGCGCGAGTCAAAGCCGCCATTTGCGTGGGTCACCGGGGCCGGATCGGCCCGTGCACACGTGGGTCGCATCCACGGCCCTCGCGCCGGTGGGGGAGACTCACCATGGACCTCGCAGCTCATGTCGAAGCGCCCACGCTCGCGCAGACGCAGAAGTCGCTCGCCGGCACGTACATGACGTTCCGCCTGTCGGGCGGCGACTTCGGGGTCGAGATCCACAAGGTGCGCGAGATGCTCGGCCTGCTCGACATCGCGGCCGTACCTGGCGCGCCGAGCGCGGTGCGTGGGGTGGTGAACCTGCGCGGCAAGGTGATCCCGGTGGTGGACCTCCGCGAGAAGCTCAGCATGCAGTCGGAGCCCGCGGTGCGGCCGGTCATCGTCGTCGTCGAGGTGCAGACCGCGCGCGGTCCGGTGACCAACGGGGTGATCGTCGACCAGGTGCTCGACGTGCGCCGCATCGCCGCCGAGCAGATCGAGCCCCCGCCCAACTTCGGCCACCACGCGGCCACCCGGTACATCCTCGGGGTCTGCAAGACCGAGAAGCGCGTGGTGCTGCTCATCGATCTCGACCTCGTGCTGTCTGGCGACTGCTGACCCTCGCGCTCGCGGTTCTCATCCGTTTACGGCAGTCCTGGAGACGTCCCCCATGCTCAATCGACTCTCGCTCGGTGCGAAGATCACCGTCGGCTTCCTCGCCATCCTGTTCATCACCTCGTCGGTCCTCGGGTTCGCTTCGTGGAGCACGGCAGTGCGGGCTTCGGAGGCCGACGTCCTCGCTACGCAGATCGCGCCGCAGGTGCGCATCGCCACTGAGGTGGAACGCGCCTCCCGGGCCACCGTGCGCCAGCTGGTCGCCTACAACCTGACGAGCGAGAAGGCCAACCTTGACGAGGGGCGCAAGCAGCTCGCGCTGGTCAACCAGGCGCTCGACGCGGCCCGGGATCACGCCGTCAAGTACCCTGGCCTCACCCAGCTCAAGTCCGCTGAGCAGACCGCGCGTGCCGCGGTCGGGGAATACGAGGGGCTTGTCCAGAAGTCCGAGGCGGCCACCACGCGCATGACCGAGGCCCAGGCCCTGCGCGTCCAGGGCGCGACGAAGTTCATGACCGGGGCCAATGACTTCCTCGCGTCGCAGAACGAGGCGATGAAGAAGGACATCGACGCCAAGGCCAGCCCCGAGAAGCTCCGCGAGCGGTTCTCCAAGGTCACGATGGTCAACGACGTCATCGACGCCGGCAACGCCGCCCGCCTCGGGGCTTTCAAGGCCGAAGCGGCCCGGAACCCTCGGCTCCTCGAGGTGTCGGTGCGCGCCGTCGAGAAAGTCGAACCGCTGCTCGGGAAGCTCCGGGAAGTCACCCGCCTCGAGGCCAATCTCAAGCAGCTCGATCTCGTCTCCGCCGCAGCGAAGGACTACCTCGCGGCGCTCGCGCAGTTTGGCAGTTCGCAGGAAGAGCGGCTCCAGGTCGCTGCGAAGATGGACACCGTTTCTGCCACCGTGCTCGACGCCGCGAAGTCGGTCTCCACGGCCGGAGTCGAGTCGACCATCAGCTCCTCCAAGGAATCGTCCGACGCCCTGTCGGCCCTCAAGGCCCTGGTGCTGATCGCCCTGATCGTCTCGGTGGTCATCGGCCTCGGCCTCGCCGTCTTCGTCACCCGGCAGATCACCGTGCCGATCAACGCCATCATCCACGGCCTCACTGCGGCCGCCGAGCAGGTCGCCTCGGCCTCCAGTCAGGTCTCTTCGTCCAGCCAGCAGATGGCCAACGGGGCCAGCCAGCAGGCGTCGAACCTCGAGGAGGTCTCGTCCTCGCTCGAAGAGGTCACCTCGATGACCCGCCAGAACGCGGCCAACGCGCGCCGCGCGAACGGGTCAGCCGATGCGGCCTCGAACGCGGCCGAGAAGGGCGCCGGGGGCATGGCGCGCATGGGTGACGCCATTCAGAAGATCAAGGCGTCGGCCTCGGAGACCGCGAAGATCGTCAAGACCATCGACGAGATCGCCTTCCAGACCAACCTCCTCGCGCTCAACGCGGCGGTGGAGGCGGCCCGCGCGGGCGAGGCCGGCAAGGGCTTCGCGGTCGTCGCCGAAGAGGTCCGCAACCTCGCCATGCGCAGCGCCGAGGCGGCCAAGAACACCGCGGCCCTCATCGAAGACGCCCAGCGCAACGCCGACAGTGGCGTGGCCGTCTCCACCGAGGTGGGCGCGGTGCTCAAGGAGATCGTCACCTCCGGCCGCCAGGTCACCACCCTCGTGTCCGAGGTGGCCCAGGCGAGCGACCAGCAGGCCACCGGGGTGCAGCAGATCAACACCGCGGTCAGCCAGATGGACAAGATCACCCAGTCGACCGCCGCCAACGCCGAGGAATCGGCCGCGGCCAGCGAGGAGCTGTCGGCTCAGGCCGTCGAGCTCAACGAGATGGTCGACCAATTGGTGGTGCTGGTGAACGGCGCCAACGGCCAGTCCCACGAGGCCCCGCGGGCGAAGAAGGCCCAGGCCCGCTCGGCCCCGGCCCGTGCCGCCACGCCGCGGCAGGCCGTCACGAAGGCCTTCCCCGCTGCCAAGCCGGTCGCCCACGCGGCGCCTGCCCACCCCGAGCTGCCCTCGGCCTCGGCGGCGGCGCGCGCCCTCATTCCCCTCGACGACGGCGACCTCCGGGAGTTCTGAGGCCGGGGTCAGCGGGGCGCTTCGAAGCCGGCGCCCAGCAGGGCTTCGAGCTCGTCGTGCACCTGCGAGGTGAGCTGCGGGATGTCCGAGACCCGCACCTTGCGTTCGTCTGCCCGCGGCCAGGGGAAGCGCTTGCCGGCCCACGGGCCCGGTTCCCAGGTCACTTCGACCGTGTCGCTGAGGAGGAGGTCTCCGAGCCGATCGGGCACCGCGAGCTGCAGCGCCGGAGGTCGCGCCGCGCAGGCGCCGGGCAGCGTAGGCGCGGAGCCCGGCGCGAACGCATCTTCCAGTCGCCACGGCTGCACCACCAGCGCGGTGGGCATCGAGCGGCGCGTCACGAGGTGGAGATCGGGCAGCAGGTGCTTCGAGTCCCACCAGCGGCCGTCGAGCTGGTGCATCACCTCACGGCCTCCCTTCGTGTCCACCGGCACGAGGAACTCGAGGGTCGCGCCGAGCCACGCCTCGGTGAGGGCATCGTAGTTGGTGCGCGAGAGCAGGCCTCCTTCTCGCGCGACCGCCGCGCCGAGGCGAATGCCCAGAGCGTTGGAGTACATGTCTTCGGGCGAGAACGTCGAGACCCGCTCCGAGTAGCCGGGCAGCCCCTCGGCGCCGAACCAGCTCGCCAGCTCGTGCCAGACCGAGAACTGGTAGGTGACCCAGCTGGCGATCGCGGCGGCGAGGCGCTCGCGGCCCCAGCGGTCGAGCACTTCCTGCGAGAGCGCCTTCAGCGTCACCGTGCGCCGGCCGCCTTCGCCGGGCAGCTCGAGGGTCGCCGGCCCCGGGAGCCGCTGCAGCAGTTGGCTGATGAGGAAGAAGGTGAGGTCGGCGTTCTCCCGAACGTGGGCGGTGTCGATCCACCCTCCGCGGCAGGTGTAGATGAGCCCATTGCGCTCGGCCTCGAGGGCGCCCGCACCGTAGGCGTGGAGCCCGAGCCGCGCGCGCTCGGTGACGTTGCCGAAACGGTAGAGCGGCGCCGCGGCGAAGCTCAGGTCGACCCCGAACGCGCAGCACGGACGCACCGCGGTCGGCGGGGCGATGGTGAGCGGCGTGTCGAGGTGCAGGGGCTTCGGCGCGCGCTCCTCGCCGAAGGCCGCGGCGACGTGGTCCATCGGGGCGAACAGCTCGGGGCCCGCCTTCCAGGTGGTGGCGCAGCCGGGCGCGAGCGCCCCCACCGCGCACAGGCCCAGCCAGGCTGTCGGACGGAGGTTCATCGTCGCTGCTGTTGAGAGCACACGCGTGGCCACGCGGCGACTTGTTTCCGTGGGGGAGCCGAAGCGTCACACTCGCCGCATGTTGACGGAGCCGCTCTCAGGTCCACTCTGCTGTCTCGCTGCGCCGTTGGCCGCCCGGGGCATGACGCTCCCCCTGCCCGCGTTGAACGACGAAGAGGGAGCGCGGCTCCCGCGCTCGCTGCCCCCGGTGGTCGACGCGCACGTGCACCTCTTCCCCGACGCCGTCTTCGAGGCCGTGTGGCGCTGGTTCGACACCTACGGCTGGCCCATTCGCTACAAGCTCAAGACGCCCGAGACGCTCGACTTCCTCTTCTCGCGCGGGGTGTCGAAGGTGGTGGCGCTCCACTACGCGCACAAGCCGGGCATGGCGCGGCTGCTCAATGACTACGTCGCCGATCTCGCCGCGAAGGACGCCCGCATCATCGGGCTGGCCACTGTGCTTCCCGGTGAGCCCGGCGCCCGCGAGATCCTCCGCGAGGCGTTCGCCAGGGGGCTGCGCGGCGTGAAGTTGCACTGCCACGTGCAGTGCTTCGCGCCCGATGGCCCCGAGCTGCACGAGATCTACGAGGCGTGCATCGAGGCCGACGTGCCGCTCGTCATGCACGCCGGTCGTGAGCCCTCGTCGCCCGCGTACAAGTGCGACGTGTACGCCCTGTGCGGCGCCGACCGCGTCGAGCGCGTGTTGAGCGATCACCCCAAGCTCAAGCTCTGCGTGCCGCACCTCGGAGCCGACGAGTTCGACGCATACACCCGGCTGCTCGAGCGCCACGACTCGTTGTGGCTCGACACCACGATGGTCGCCGCCGACTACTTCGCCATCGACGTACCCCGGCGCATCTTCGAGGTGCGCCCCGAGCGGATTCTGTACGGCACCGACTTCCCCAACCTGCCCTACGCCTGGGACCGCGAGCTCAAGCACCTGGTGAAGATGAAGCTGGGAGACGAGGTCGAGGCGGGGCTGCTGGGGCAGAACGCGCTGCGCCTGTTTTCCGTCGATCAGTGATTGCAGGACAGCCGGTGGTGACCGACGCTCCGCGCCCCTCGTCGTCCCCCAGGGATTCAGCCCATGCGCTTCTCGGTCCTCCTGCTGTCCGCCACGCTCTCGTTCGCCGTCTTCGCCCAGCCTGCGCCGGCCCCTGCCGCCGGAAAGGGCCAGGAGAAGAAGGAAGGCGAGAAGGCGGACAAGGCCGAGAAGCACGACGACAAGGCCGGCAAGGCCGCGCGTGACGAGAAGAAGAAGGCCGCGAAGACGAAGGCCGAGGACCGCAAGAAGGCCGCCGGCGAGAAGGCGGGCGCGGTGAAGACCGCCGCCAAGTCGAAGCTCGACTCGGTGAAGGCCGCCAACAAGACGCTGGTCACCGCGGTGAAGGACGAGTGGGCGAAGAAGATCACCGCCGCGAAGGAGAACGCCGCGAAGGCCGACGCCGAGGCGAAGACGAAGAAGGACGCCCCGTCGAAGGCCGAGGCCGCGAAGGCCAACGCCGAGGTCAAGCGCACCACCGCGCACGCCGCCGCCGAGCAGAAGAAGGCCGAGGCCCAGGCCGCCAACACCCAGGCGAAGGCCGAGGCTGACGCGAAGCTCGAGCAGGCCTCCGCCGCCGCTGATGCCGACGTCGAGAAGGCGAACGCCGACGCCGACCGCGCCGGTGAAGAGGCCGACGCCGACAAGGAGTGACCGTTCGGCTGGGCGGGCGCCGGTCAAAACGTCTGGCGCTCCCCGGAGCGAAGTGATTGCGTCGCGCTCATGATCACCAAGCGCGACGCGTCGATCGCCACCTTCCTCCGAAGCGTGCCTGTCTTTCACGATCTCAAGGGGCCCAGCCTCGAGATCCTCTTCGAGTACCTCGAGGAGCGCCGGTGGGAAGTCGGGGAGCACATCTGCAACGAAGGTGAGCTCGGCCGCACCCTGTACGTGATCCGCGAGGGCGAGGTCGAAGTGCTCCGCCGCTCCACCCGGGGCAACGACCAGAGCATCGTGAAGCTCGGGCCCGGCGAGTGCTTCGGCGAGATGACGCTCGTCGAGCTCCAGCCCCGCAGCGCGACGTGCGTGGTGCGCAAGAAGGCCGTCACCTACTCGCTCACCAACCTCGACCTGTGGAACCTCTACAAGTCGGACAACTTTGCGTACGTGATCATCCTGCAGAACATCTGCCGCATGCTCTCGCGCCGCCTCCGCAAGGCCGACGGCCGCATCGTCGAGTTCCTCGATGCGATGGATCTGCCCGCGGCGAAGCCGGCGGTGAAGAAGACGCCGGCGAAGAAGCCCGCAACGAAGAAGCCCGCCAAGAAGAAGAAGTGATCGATGTTCACCGGCCTCGTCACTGATCTCGGCACCGTCGAGCGGGTCACCGGCGGTTCGGTGACCGACCTGTGGATCGCCTCCGGCTACCCGGGCGACCTCCAGCTCGGCGAGTCGATCGCCTGTGACGGGGTCTGTCTCACCGTCGTCGAGTTCGAGGGCCCGCGTTTCAAGGTGCAGGCCGCCCCCGAGACGCTGCGCCGCACCACGCTCGGGAGCTGGGTCCCGGGCACTCGCGTCAACCTCGAGCGCGCCCTGCGGGTCGGCGATCGGCTCGGCGGGCACATGGTGCAGGGCCACGTCGACGCGGTGGGCACGGTGCTCGAGACGCGCCCCGACGGCGGCTCGTGGGTGATGGCCTTCTCGCTGCCCGCGGAGCTCTCCCCGTTCTTCGTGGAGAAGGGCTCGGTGTGTATCGACGGCGTGTCGTTGACGCTCACCGCGGTCAGCGCCGATCGCTTCGCGGTGATGCTGATCCCCGAGACGCAGCAGCGCACCTCGCTGGGCCAGAAGCAGGTCGGCGCGAAGGTGAACCTCGAGTCCGACATCATCGGGAAGTACGCGGCGCGCATGATGGGCGGGCGGGGTGGCTTGACCCTCGACCAGTTGAAGGCCGCCGGGCTCGCCTGAATCCGCTCGAGCCTCAGCTCCGCCTCCTCGCGCCGTATCTGTGCCCGGAGCTGAAGCTCTTCCTCCTCCCGCCCGACGCGCCGAGCTGGCACGCGACCGACCCCGAGTCGCTCGACATGCCGTACTGGGCCTTCGCGTGGCCGGGCGGCCAGGTGCTCGCCCGTTACGTGCTCGATCACCCGGAGCTCGTGCGCGGCCGCCGGGTGCTCGACTTCGGGAGCGGCTGCGCGATCGGAGGCGTGGCCGCGGCGCTCCGCGGAGCGACCGTGCGCTGCGCCGACGTCGACCCGATCGCCGCGAAGCTCGCCCACCGCAACGCGCGCGAGAACGGAGTCACCCTCGAGACGACCACCGACGACCTGATCGGCCACGACGTCGACGTCGAGCTCATCCTCGCGGGCGACGTCTGCTACCAGCCAGCGCTCGCCGCCCGGCTCGTGCCGTGGCTGCACGCCCAGGTCCGTCGCGGCGTGCAGGTGATCCTCGGTGATCCGCTCCGCGTGTCTGGCGCGCTCGACCACGCCCGGCGGCTCGCCACCTTCGACGCCTCGTTCGACGGAGACCCTCGTGGGCTCACCCGCTGGCCCACCCACGTGCTCGCGCTCGATGCACCCTGACCCGAGACCTCCTATCCTCCGTCGAATGGACGTCGGTCAGCTCTTCGGTCTCGTCATCGCTGCCTACCTCGTGGTGCTCGCCGGCTTCGCGGCCGTCACCACCGCCACCGCGCTCTCGGAAGACGACGGCGACGGCCTCTCGGGGCGCATCTTCCGGTCCCTGACGAAGACGACCGTATTCCTCGGCTTTCCCGGGCTGATCGCGACGCTCATGTTCCTCGAGAGCCAGAGCACCGGCGGCGACACCGGCGGAATCATGTCGAAGAACATGGGCTTCTTCGTGCTTTTCCTCATCGGCGCGTTGGGCCTGCTCGGCGTGTGGGTCGGCTCGATCACCCTCGGCTTCATCGCTGGCGCCGTCGCTCGCACCATGCGGCCGATGGTCGGCGCGATCACCGTGTTCTTCATCGTCTCGGGCGCGCCGCTCCTCATGGCCGGGGTGGGCGCGGTGACCTCGTTGCAGCAGGCGGCCGCCCGGCACCGCTGAGCTGATCAGGGTTGCACCGCATGACGCTTAGCGACATGAGAGTCGCGTCATGTCGAATCTCGAGTCGCAGAAGCGCAGCATCGCCCTCGTCCAGAAGGCCATCGCCGACATCCGCAAGGGCAAGATGGTCATCCTCACCGATGACGAGGATCGCGAGAACGAAGGCGATCTCGTCATGGCCGCCGCGCTGGTGACCCCCAAGGCGGTCAACTTCATGGCGCGCGAAGGCCGCGGGCTGGTCTGCCTCTCGCTCACCGAGGACCAGGTGCGGCGGCTCAACCTCCCGCTGATGGTGACCGACAACACCTCGCCCCGGCAGACCGCCTTCACCGTGTCGATCGAGGCCGCCGTCGGCGTCAGCACCGGCATCTCGGCGCACGATCGTTCGCACAGCATCAAGACCGCCATTCGCGACAACGCGCTGCCCGCCGATCTCTCGCGGCCCGGCCACGTCTTCCCGCTGAAGGCCCGCGACGGCGGCGTGCTGGTGCGCCCCGGCCACACCGAGGCCTCGGTCGATCTCGCGCGCCTCGCCGGCTTCAAGCCCGCGGGCGTCATCTGCGAGGTGATGAACGACGACGGCACGATGGCCCGCCGCCCGCAGCTCGTGCGCTTCGCGAAGAAGCACAAGCTCACCCTCCTGGCGATCGCCGACCTCATCACCTACCGGCTGTCCCACGAGCGCCTCGTGCGCCGCCTCGGCGAGACCACCGTGCGCCGCGAGCCGTGGGGCGAGTTCACCGCCTACGCCTACTCCACCGACGTCGACCCCGCGGTCCACCTCGCGCTCGTGCTCGGCGACGTCACCGGCAAGAAGCCCGTGCTGACCCGCGTGCACCGCGCCACCCCGCTGGGCGATCTGCTCGACACCATGACCGGCGACGGCAGCCTCAAGCGCGCCTTCGATCACATCAAGAAAGAGAAGCGCGGCGTCATCGTGCTGCTCCAGAAACACCTCGCCGGCCTCGATGCCCTCGCCAACCGCGCGCCCTCGAACGAGAAGTCGGTCGTCGACGGCCAGGCGCGGCTCCGCGAGGTCGGGCTGGGCGCGCAGATCCTCCAGGATCTCGGCGTGCAGAAGCTCCGGCTGCTCACCAACACGCCCAACCAGATCATCGGCGTGGGGCGCTACGGAATCGAAGTGGTCGAGCAGATCAGGCTGGGAGTAGGGTGACCGCCATGCCCCGCATCTTCGAAGGCAACCTCGTCTCGCCCAAGGGCCGGTTCGCGATCACCGTGAGCCGCTTCAACGGCTTCATCACCGAGCCGCTGCTCGCGGGCGCCCTCGACGCGCTGGTGCGCCACGGCGTGGCCGACGCCGACATCGACGTCTACCGCTGCCCCGGCACCTGGGAACTCTCGGGCCTGACCCGCCGCGTCGCCACCTCCGGCACCTACGCCGGGGTCATCGCGCTGGGCTGCGTCATCCGTGGGGGCACGCTGCACTTCGAGTACGTCAGCGGCGAGGTCAGCAAGGGCATCGGGCAGATCTCGCTCACCGCCGACTGCGCCGTCACCTTCGGTGTGCTCACCACCGACAGCCTCGAGCAGGCCGTCGATCGCGCGGGCGTGAAGGCCGGGAACAAGGGCGCCGAAGCCGCCGTGGCCTGCATCGAGATGGTCAATCTGTACGCCACCATGGGAGTGAAGTGAGTGGGCGCCCGACGCCTCGGCCGTGAGCGTGCGCTGCAGGCGCTCTACCAGCTGGAAAACGACACCAAGCTCGGCCCCCAGGGCGCCCTCGACGCCGCGTGGACCGCGCACGACGACGAAGGGCCGCGCGACCCCGCCGCCGACGTCTTCGCCAAGGAGCTGATCGCCGGGGTGCAGGCCAACCTCGTCGACATCGACAAGATCATCGAAGAGCACTCGCACAACTGGCGCCTCGATCGCATGCAGCGCATCGACCGTAACGTGCTGCGCATCGGCGTCTTCGAGCTCAAGCACCTCCCGGCGATCCCCCGCAAGGTGACGATCAACGAGGCGGTCGAGCTCGCCAAGACCTTCGGCAACGAGGCCTCGAGTTCCTTCATCAACGGCCTGCTCGATCGCATCGCCGGGACGGTCAACAAGGCGTGAAGCCGCAGCAGCTCACCTCGGGCCTCGACGCCCTCGACGCGCTGGCCGGCATCGAGGCCCTGTGCTGCTTCGTCACCGAGGACGAGCGGCCCCTCTCGGGCGCGACCGGCTTCGTCGACTGGCGCCTGTGCGGCGGGCTGTCGAAGATCCTCGGCTCGGGCTTCTTCGTCGGCGCCCCGGGCGACAAGCTCCTCCTGCCCACCGATGGCCGGGTGCCCGCCCGCAAGCTCTTCGCCGTCGGCCTCGGTCCCGGCAAGGGCGTCACCGCGCTGGGCCTCGAGCACGCGCTGACCCAGGCCGCCGCCATGCTCTCGAAGGCCGGGGTGGAGTCGGTCGCGCTCGCCTTCCCCACCTTGCCCAAACCCGTCAGCCAGACCCGCGACGAGCTGGTCGACCGCGCGTTCGCCCCCCACTTTCAGGGCGCGGTCGCCGTCTTTTCGCCCTGAGGGCCTGCTAGCGTGCGCGTCACTGTGTCGACCCTCCGCAAGGTCCTCATCGTCGAGGATTCGGGTGCCACCCGGGAGTTGCTGCGCGCGGCGATCGAGGTACTCGAAGAGGTCGAGGTGCACACCGCGGTCAGCGGCTTCGACGCCCTCAAGGTGCTGCCCCGCCACCGCTTCGAGCTGATCATCACCGACATCAACATGCCGGACATCAACGGGCTCGAGCTCATCAACTTCGTGAAGAAGAACCCGCACTACAAAGACACGCCGCTCTTCGTGGTCACCACCGAGGGCCGCGAGCAGGACCGCGATCGAGGCCTCTTGCTGGGCGCCAACGAGTACGTGGTCAAGCCCTTCGACCCCGCGCGCATCTGCTCGCTGGTGCGCCAGTACCTGAAGCTCTGAAGCGCCATGGCCGCTCCCCGCGCGCTCACGGAATTCATCGCCGAGGCCAACGAGATCCTCGAGGTGCTCGGCCGTGAGCTGCTGGTGCTCGAAGAGAGCCGCGGCGAGCCCGACCCCGATCGCCTCAACGCCATCTTCCGCGGCGCCCACTCGCTCAAGGGCCTCGCGGCGATGTTCGGCCTCGAGTCGGTCGCCCTCCTCGCCCACCGCGCCGAAGACCTGCTCGACGGGCTCCGGCTGGGCAAGGTGCCGCTGGGGCCCGTGCTCCTCGACTCGCTCAGCCAGGCCCTCGACGTGCTGCAGTCGATGCTCGGTGAGGCCTCGCGCGGGGACGACACCGCCGAGCTGAGGGAACAGGCCGAGGTGCTCGGCGCCGAGCTCCATCGCATCGCCCAGGGGCCCGGCCAGGAGGCCGTCGACGTGCTCGATCAGGTGGGCATCGACCCCCAGGTCCGCGCGGTCTTCACCGAGTACGAAGAACACCGGCTCCGCGAGAACGTGAAGAAGGGCGTCGGCCTGTGGAAGGTGCGCGCGGTCTTCAGCCTCGACGACTTCGACACCCGGCTGGCCACCCTCAACTCCGGGCTCAAGCCGCTGGGCGAGGTGATCAGCACGCTGCCCTCGTCGCAACCCGGTGACGAGTCGTCGATCGCCTTCGACCTGATCTTCGGCAGTGCCCGCCCCGAGGCGGAGCTCGAGAAGGCCCTGAGCGGGGGCGCCGAGCTGACCCCGCTGACCAACCGACCGCTCGGCGCCTTCGCGGCCACTCCGCTCCCGGCCGGGCCCCCGGCGAAGCGCTCCCCGGGGTGGGACGACGTCAGCGTCAGCGGTCCTTCGCTCGCCCCGTTCAGCTCGGCGCCCTCGAGCCCGGGCCTCACGCGGCTCTCGCTCAGCGGGCCCCACGAGACGAGCCTGCGCAGCCTCACCAACACCGTGCGCGTCGACATCGGCCGGCTCGACGGCCTGATGAACTCCATCGGCGAGCTGCTGCTCATTCGCAGCAACATCGAGCGCCTCTCCGACGCCGCGCGACAGGCCTCGGGCCCCGCGCTGCCCAAGCTGTGGGGCCAGGAACTCCAGCGCGAGGTCCGCGCCCTCGAGCGCCGCCTCGACGAGCTGCAGAAGGGCGTGCTCGAGGTGCGCATGGTTCCCCTCGGGCAGGTGTTCGACAAGCTCGCCCGCCTGATGCGCCGGCTGGTGCGCGAGTCGGGCAAGGACGTCACCTTCGACGTCTCGGGCGGCGACGTCGAGCTCGACAAGCTGATCGTCGAGGAGCTGTCGGACCCGCTGATGCACCTGCTGCGCAACGCGCTCGACCACGGCGCCGAGAAGCCCGAGGCGCGCACCCAGCAGGGCAAGTCGCCCCGCGCCACCGTGGGCCTCTACGCCCGGCAGCAGGGCAACCACGTCATCATCGAGGTGCGCGACGATGGCGCCGGCCTCGACGAGGAGCGCATTCGCGAGGTGGCCATCGAGCGGAACCTCGTCACCCGCGAGCAGACCGAAGAAATGGAACGGCGCGAGCTGCTCAACCTCGTCTTCCAGCCCGGCTTCAGCACCCGGCGCGACGTCTCGGAGCTCTCGGGCCGTGGGGTCGGCCTCGACGTGGTGAAGACCAACGTGCAGCGCCTCTCGGGGCTGATCGACATCACCAGCCGGCGCGGAGAAGGCACCACCTTCACCCTGACCCTCCCGCTGACCCTGGCGATCATCCGCGCGCTGATGGTCAAGGTCTCGGGCCGCACCTACGCCATCCCCTTGAACGCGGTGCTGGAGATCGTCTCGGTCAAGGACGAGGCGCTGCGCACCATCGAGCGGCGCGAGGTGATCGAGGTGCGTGGGCAGACCATGCCCTTCATCCGCCTCGCGCGCGTCTTCGGGCTCCCCGAGGAGCAGCGCACCGTGCACTACGTGGTGCTGGTGGGCCTCGCGCAGCAGCGCCTGGGCCTCGCCATCGACGAGCTGATCGGCCAGCAGGACATCGTCACCAAGCCGCTCTCGGGCCGGCTCCGCGGCATTCCCGGGGTGTCGGGCGCCACCGAGCTGGGCGATCGGCGCGCAGTGCTGGTGCTCGACATCGGCGCGTTGATGGAAGAGCTGCTCCGCCCCCCGGTGGTCGAGCCCCGAAACGCCGGATGATGGGTGTAGGGTCGCGCCCCGGTGTCGTCGCAATTTGCCGAGCTGCTCGATCGTTTCTTCTACCGGCCTGACGAGGCCGTCGGCTCGTTCCTCGAGCTGGCGCCGCACAGCGACCGCAGCGCCCAGGCCGCGCCCGACGAGACGCCCGAGGAGTTCCTCGCGTTCGTCCTCGAGGGCGAGACCTACGCGGTGCCCATCGGCGCGGTCCGGGAGATCCTGAAGATCACCGACGTCACCGAGATCCCCCGTGCGACGAAGAACCTCGTGGGCCTCATCAACGTGCGCGGCGAGATGCTCCCGCTCTACGACGTGAAGGTGCGGCTGCGCCTGGCCGAGACCTCGCCGGTCGTCCGCACCGCGAAGGACGTCGGCCGCTCGACGCGGGTGGTGCTGCTCAAGGATCTCGAGGGCGACGCCGGGGTGCTCGTCGATCGCGTGGTCGGCGTGGTGAAGCTGCAGCTCTCGCGGCTCGAAGAGGCGCCCGAGCTGGGCATCGACCGCAACGCCATCGCCGGCCTCGGGCGCCGCGACGGCCAGATGTACATCCTCCTCGACGTCGAGCAGGCGCTCTCGTGACCCCCGAGGAAGGCGATCTCGTGCAGCTCTGTGTGGTGCGCATCGGCGACGAGACCTACGCCATCGATCTCAAGCGGGTCGACGAGATCCTCCCGGTGCCGTTGCTCACGCCGCTCCCTCGCGCCCCGGCGTTCCTCGAGGGCGTGATGCGGCTGCGCGGCGAGGTGTTGCCGGTGGTCGACGCGCGCAAGCGGCTGCAGGTCAGCCCGTCCACCCGCCAGGCGGTGACCCCGTCGGGCAAGCCCAAGCGCACCGAGCGGCTCATGGTGTGCCGCATCGGCACGCGCCGGGTCGGCGTGCTGGTCGACGCGGTGACGCAGGTGCGCCGGGTGCTGCGCAGCTCGTTGCGCCCCGCGCCGCTGGCCAGCTCCCACGTGCTCGGCGTGACGGGCGAAGGCGATCACCTCACGCTGCTGCTCGACGTGAAGGCGCTGCTTTCCGACGACGACGCGGTTTCCCCTCTCCCCCGCGCGGGAGAGGGACAGGGTGAGGGGAAGCGCTCCCGGTGAACGACGAAAACGCCAACGCCGCTGAAACCCGGTACCGCGATCTCGACCAGCAGCCGACCGGGGCTTCGACCATCCCCGAGCTCCTCGGTGCGCTGAACGACGACAGCTGGCGCGTGCGCCGCCTCGCCGCCGAACGCCTCGGTGCTCTCGAGGCCACCCCTGAGACGGTGCAGCAGCTCGTCGCCATGCTCGGGCAGCGTGACGACACCGGCGCGCGCAACGCGGCGGCGGCGGTGCTCGCCCAGCTCGGCTTCCCGGTGCTCCCGGCCATCGTCGCGCTGCTGCGGCACCCCGATCCCGACC